>CALXMJ010000329.1 GCA_944389445.1 uncultured Victivallales bacterium
CCGTCAATATTTTGCGAAACTGCAGGCGGAGAAGAAGATCAAGCCGGGCGACCGGCTTCCGAATTATGCGGAACTCTGCAAAATGTTCCATACGACCTATGCGACCGTGCAGGACGCATTCAAACGAATGGAACGCTCCGGCATGATTCAGATCGTGCATGGAGTCGGCTCGTTCCTTTCCGGCGGGGAACCTCTTGAAGTTGAACTTTTTCTGACGGAAACCACATTTGACTTTGTCCAGATGCGGAATATTCTGGATGCGGTCTCCAGAAAGAACGATCTCAATCTCCGCATCACGATCCGCCGCAGCGGGCGCGATTCGGTGGATTCCTTTTTCACCGGACACAAGGTGATCATCGCGGAAACCGATCTGAATACCTGGACCGCCGGATCCATGATGGATTACTCGGTCTTTCCTGATTATGAATCTGTTATGAAAAAATGCCGACACTTTCCCGCCAGAAGGAACTCTCATCTTCTTCCGTTTTATTATATCACTTATCAGGGGAGTGTCAATCTGCCGATTCTGCGCAGGATCGGTCTTTCTCCGGAGTCTCTGGATTTCAGCGATCTTGGCACCCTGCATCTTCTGGAACGGAAATGCAAACCGGAACATCTTGTTCCCTTTTCGATGGGGGATGATTTTTCGACGCCGAACCTCTGGGATTTTCCCCCGTTGATTTTTGTCATTCTTGCAATGATGCGCCAGCAGAAAGAGCAGCCGCCGTTGTACAGACCTCCGTTTTTCTGCACGGATACAATCAAGGAGCTTTTCCGGATTCTTAAGAAACCGATCCATTACAGATGCGGATACCCGCTGGATATGGCGGCAAATCCGAGCATCGGGTCCTGGATTTCCGTCCAGCACAGGAAAAAATTCGGGGTCAGCGGGGAGGATTTCCGGATTGTTCCGCTGCTGGTGAACGGCAGAAAGCAGCTTTTTTATACTCCGACGGTTCTGCAGACTTTTGTCAATCCGAGCATCACGCTCAATGAACGGGAACGCATCTGGAAGTTCCTGAAAGCCCTGCTTTCTTCCGAGGTTCAGAAAAAAATCACAGCGCTGGGAGGAGTCCTTTCCGCCCGCGACGACTTTTCTCCCGAAGATCATGCCTGGTGCAGCCGTCCGGATTTCCGTCACTTCTTTCCGGATGATAATACGCAGATGCTTCTCTGCAGTATCTCGGAGGATAAGCGGATCGGAGGTGCTTTGTCCGCCCTGTTCCGTCAGTATATCCTGTACAATGCGGATCTGGACGCCGTTTGCCGGGGCATGGATGATGCCCTGCTTTCCCGGGAAAATATTCTTTGAAACCATTCTCTCAAATAAGGGGACGGAAAATGACAAAAAACTTGTGCTTCTGGCTTATGCTGCTCATTTCCGGAGTGGCGGCAGCAGGTGCTTCCCGGTTTCCACAGGACAACCTGTCGGGACCGGAACTCCGTCATATCCTGCCGCCGCGGAAGGCCATGGATCTCGTAACCGGCATCCTGTGGGATTATGCGAAACTCAAATTCAATACCATGCCGGACGAATCAACCCGATGGAAACGAATCGAGATGCCGTGCGATACTTACATCCGGAATGGAGAATCCGGCTTTTTCCGTACCGGATTCAATCTGGGGCAGGAAGATATCGGGAAAACCGTTCTTCTCAAATTCAGAATGGTCTGTCCGGTCGGCGAGGTCTTTCTCAACGGGAAAGCGGTCAAGCTGCACTTTGACTATACCCTTCCGTTTGAGTGTGATATTTCCCAATATGTCAAAGCCGGCGAAAACATTCTTCTCGTGCGGCACAGCAATGTCAAGGATATGGGGAAGGAGTTTGACGGCAACAATATTCCATCCGTGATCGGCTGGTCGCATGTCGGCAGACGCGGCGTCAGCGGGCCGGTCCATCTGGAGATCACCGATCCGCTTCATATCCGGGACATCTGTGTGCAGAGTCTGATCGCCGGCGGAAAGCGTCTCCGGATTCTGGCAACGGTTCGCAACAATGGCGGGACAGCGAAGCGTTTCCGGATTCAAGCAACTGTCGGTGCCGAATGGCGGACGGAGAGTCCCGTCGTGACCATTCCTCCGGGAACGGAACGGGAAGTCGAACTGCTCAAAGCATGGGAGAATCCGAAACTCTGGAGCCCGGATACTCCGCATCTTTATTTCGCCGATATTCTTCTCCTTTCCGAGGGAAAAACGGTTGATGCCTACCGTCAGCGCTTCGGATTCCGGGAAATTTCCATCAAAGGCAACCATCTTTTCCTGAACGGTTATCCGTTTATCAACCGGCGTTCTTCGGACAGTCCGGATGTCGGAATGGATATGATGGCGCGGGGAAGCACATCGCTGCCGAGGAAGCGGGCCTCCAAAGCCGTTCTCCGGGAGCAGCTGCGGCGACTTCGCGCCCGGGGATATGTCGGAATCCGTTCCGGGCTTTTTGAGCTTTGCGAGATCAGCGATGCATGCGATGAGGTCGGAATCCTGATTTCTCCCCTTGCCAGTGTCGGATCGTGGGGCAAAACCAAAACGGACCGCTGGTGGAAACTGGCTCGAATTCATGAAGAAAACATGGTCCGGACCTTCCGGAACCATCCTTCCGTGATCTATTGGGGAATTTCCAATGAATTCGGCACGATCTATGGCGGGCGCGGAGTGGAAAAAATCCTCACGCCGAAACAAGTCGCTCTTGGAGAGTTTGTTCAGAAACTGGATCCGACCCGTTTCTGGACCGCATACGGGGAGTGCGACCTCGGCGATCCCGTTTCCACGCCGGGACCGGCTCCCGTCCGGAGTTATCACTATCCGGTCAACATGACCTACGGCGGACGCAACTTCCCGACCGTCAACTACTGGTATCCCGATGGCGTCAATCTCGAATGGCAGGGCAAATTCTCCCATACGGACAAACCTCTGATGATCAGTGAAGATCTCTATCACGGCGTATTCGACAATTTCTTCTGCATGGCGAAATGGCAGGGCGATGCGATTTATACCCCCCGGGGTCTTTACGATGCCATGTTTATCGCCATCCGCATGTTCGCCGAGGGATATTACCGGGGCGGAATCGGTTCATGGGAGCCGTGGTGCGCCTTTCCGTTCGCCGAATCCAATCCTCTTTTTGCCGGCGGTCGCCAGCCGATGCCCGACTTTCTGATCGCCATGCGGGAACAGTTCCCGAACTTCCGTTCCGGCTCCTCCGAACAGCGGAAGCTCTATGTCTACAATCAGACCTTTCTTCCGCGGGAAATCACTCTGGAGCGGGAGGATTCTTTTCGGGGGAAAACATTTTTTTCAAGCCGAAAAAATTTCCGTATGCTCCCCGGCTCCTGTCACGAGGAGACGATTGCTGTCCGGGCTCCGGAAAGCCGGGAGTTCGGTGCCTTCTCCATCAAATACACGATGAAGGAAGGGGATAAACCGCTGGCTGAACGAACTTTTTCTTTTACAGTCATTCCGGAAAGCGGATGCGAAACACCGCGCGGAACCGCCCTTCTGGCAAATTCCGCCAGTCCCATGAAGAGTTATAAATACCCTGCCGGAACCGGAGAAAAGGCAGGCGAAGTCATTGCCCAAAAACCTGAAATCATCGTTGTGGACAAGGAGCTCTCCGCCGAAGAGGGAAGTCTTCTCAACCGTTATGTCGAACAGGGAGGGAAAGTGCTTTATCTTAATGCTTCCGCCACAGCATGGAAACCTCTTCAAACGGAGGCCGCAGCGCCGAAGACCTATGTATTCCGCCGTAATGAAGAGATCCTTCCCGGGCTTCCCCCTCAGCTTTTCCGCTGGTGGAGGCCAGATTATGTTCTGAATGATCTCTCATACATCAAAGAGGAATCCGTCTCCATGGAGGTTCTGTTTGATACCTTTTCCCAGAGACCGGATTCCGCCGCCGCGATTCTCCGGTATTATTGTGGAAAGGGAGTGTGGCTGCTCTGCCAGCTCCGGATTCCGTCCGCTCTCAAAAAGGAACCGGCTGCGGGCTTCGTCTTTGAAAAACTGCTCGCGGAGATGGAAAAACCGATCAAAACCTTCCGGCGCACTGCCGCATGCACTGATGACGATTATCGTAAGTTCCTTGTCCGGAACGGGTTCGATGTCGGATCGGATCCTGCGAAAGCGGATCTGGTGATTGTCAAGGCATCGGAAAAACTCTCCGAAGCGCAAAGGAATTCTATTTTCTCCCAGTCCCGCAGCGGGAAAACGGTTCTTGTCGCGGAGCTTTCCGGGAAAAATACAGAACTGCTTGATTGGCTTGGACTTACACTGTCTCCCTCCAAAGCGGAGTTCCTTACCCGCACCCACAACAGGGGGATTCTCGCCGGACTGAGCAATGACATGCTCTCCTATACCAGACTGACCGATTTCTTTTTCTACTTCCGCGGAGAAGTCATCTATCCTCACTATCGACTGCGCAATCTGAAAGCTCCTGCCACCTTTGGTTCTCTTTCCCAGAAAAAAGCGGGTTCCGCGGAAGTGCTCATTGATCCGGGAGCGATGCTTGCCATCCGGAATGGCAGCGGAACCATTCTTGTTTCCACCATCCGCTGGAGCGAGCTTTCGGTTTCGTATTCCCGGCATGTTCTGTTCTTTTTCCGGAACCTGTTCGGAAATCTCGGAATTCGAAGCGGAACGGAAAGGTCCGGAGGAATGTTTGTCAGTCTGAATCTCAAGCCGTATATGAACCGCTCCTTCTGGGCTGACCCGCAGAAACGGCGCGGCTATTCGCTTGCCAAACCCTGGTTCGACAACGGAAACGACATGCGTTATTTCCCGGTCAATCTCTGCGGATGGAGTCCGTATGCGAACAACGCCTGTCCGGTGGAAAAATTCCCGGCCGATCCCGTCTATTATGGCGGAGTCAAATTCCAGCTGGTCGATCCGCTGGCCGAGCGACGGGAAGGTGCGGGAGTGATCGTTCTCTCTCCGGAACAGAAATTCGGCGTATCCCTGAACGGGAAACTTTCCGGAGTTCATTTCCTCGGCGCGACTCGTGATGAACTGCCTGCGGGAACCCCTGTTCTTGCGTTTTCCGTTGAAAACAAAGGGGATTCCGACTGGCGCAGCAAACAACAGCTCTTCCGTTTTGGAGATCATCTTGGAGCATATACCAGGGAAAGTTCCCTTCGAAACGGCAGAATCGGCTGGCGCGGTCACTCGCAGACCTCGCCGAATGCGGTTCTTTATGTCTGGAGCGGAGATAATTCCTCCTCCCGGACCGCCGCCTCTTTCTTTACTTTGAAAAATATTTCGACATCACCGGTCGCCATTATCGCTGCAACCGCTGAATATCAATAAAACATTACAGAAAGGTTTCCGAAAATGACAAAGATTCTCAGACAGGCGCTCACCGTTTGGTTGCTTTTTGCCGGATTCGTTCCGCTTTTTGCCGGTTTCACAAGCGAAGCCGAGGCGAAAAAAGCTGCAAGGGAAGCCGTTGCGAAAAAAGATCTCGCCGCATATGAGAAAATTTTCAAAGACCGTCTTGCTCAAAAAAAATTATCTCGTGACGTCCTGAACCTGTATGTGGAGAGTTTCCGGGATCTGTTTGCCTTGTCTCCGGAAAAATGCAGGGAATATTTTGAACAGGCCCGTGCGCTTCAGAATCCCGATCCGTGGGCTTATCTTCATCTTCATGTCCGCTATCTTCAGGCAAACCGCAGCCTGTCTGATCCGGATGCGCTGGAACTCTCGCGCAAGATTATTGACCTCAGCAACGACTGCGACCGCTCCAAAATCGGAATGGCAAAGGTCGGCTGGGACAGCGAACAGAAATATCTTCTTCGTCTCAAACGCTATGAGGAAGCCTATCGGATTATGAAAACACGTTTTGAAAATCAGGAGAATTCCCCTTCCGGACGCATCCTGCTGGCAACATACGCTCTTCAGGCGGCCGTCCTGATGAAAGATCAGGCCAAGGCCGAAGCAATTTTCCCGGAAGCGGATAAACTCTTTTCCGAGAAAATCCGTATTGATGCCGCAACCCGCTATATTCTGGCCAAAGCGCAGTACCTTTCCGGACAGGGAAAACACCGCGAGGCATACGATCTGCTGCTCTCGGTTCCCGAACGCAAAGAAAATCCGCTCAGAAAAAATGGATGGGAAGCTCCGAATCTAGCCTCCAGGGCAGTCACCGCCGCCATTGCGCTCGGCAGCAGGAAAGACGCCGATACGGTGATTGAAAAGTATTCCCCCTTCCTGAAACCGGAACAGAAACAAAATCTTCAGAAGAGAATAGAACAGTCTAAAAAATTAAAATAAGAAAACGTTTATGTTTTTCGAACTTGAACATGGAAACCGGGAGGGCGTAAAATGCGTAACGACAGGGGCGACATAATGAAAACTCGAAATTTCACATTGATAGAATTGCTTATTGTTGTTGCAATTACGGCAATTTTAATTTCCCTTCTCCTTCCGGCTTTGAGGAAAGCCTGGGATGCGGCAGGCTCCTCCACCTGCAAAAGCAATCTCAAGCAAATCATCTACGGGGCGGCACAATATTCGAACGACAATCAGGATTATCTGGTGCCGACCGCCACTTTCCGTCCGGTCGGAAGCAGTGCGAACTGGCTGAGTCAGATTTATCCGTATGTAATGAGTTCCTCGCGGAATGTGGAAAAAGGCTCCCAGGAAATCCGTTTGAAATACCGGGAAATTTCCCGTACGCCGCTGATCTGCAAATATGCAAAAATCCATGACGGGAAATTGAATTCCGAAATCAATTTCCCCTATTTATATCAGACCAGCCTGCAAATAAACATATATATCGGAATCAATGGAACCTCCGGCATCGACGCTGTCGACGCCAGAGGACAGGTCCGCCGGATCAATAATCTGTTCCGTCCCGACATGCCCTACTTTTTCGATGGGCAAGGGGGAGACCGTGCCGCCGCCAACAGTTTTTTCACCCGGCATAACGCGGAATACCGTGTAACCATCAATGAAACCTCGGGGACCATTGTCAGTGCAGAGACCACAAAGTCCAATGAAATGCTGATGTCATCCGTCGCCAATGTCGCCTTTTTCCATGGAGGAGTCAACGGGGTTACCCGGGCGCTTGCCAAGGAGAAATATTATACATGGGGAGACAGCGATTTGTGGAACGGTACCACCATTCCCGTCTATCGCTGAAAGGAGAAAACATTTTATGAAACAATCTGTATTTTGTTTCCTGATCGGAGTTCTTGCTGCCGCCGCCGTCGGCAGTGAAATGAAACCGCTTCTGCATCACATCGCCGCCCCCCGGAGAGCGATGGATCTCAACGGAACCTGGGAGATGACGCAAATCCGGAATAAAGCTGTTCCGGAAACCGACGCAAAAGGGAAAAAACGTGTGAAATATGAAACGGTTCCGCTTGATCCCTCAAAAACCAAATGGAGAAGTGTGACTGTTCCTTATCGGACAGGGTGGTTCGGCGGGGAAAAGGATTTTTATTTCCGGCGGGCTTTCAATCTCTCTTCGGACATGGTGAAACGGAAACGGATCACTCTTCATTTTGAACTGATTATGGAAAACTTCACGGTCTGGATCAACGGCAGAGAATTCCAGGGGCGTCCGGATTCCGGGACTCATTCCGTTCTTGATATTTCTTCGGCGGTTCAGTCGGGACGGAATGAAATCCTTGTCCGGGTGTTCAATGATTACCAGAAACGTCGCCGGGCAGACTCCATGCCTCTTGTTTCCTGGGCGGTGACCAATTTGATGGGAATCAATGCTCCGGTGCATCTTGAGATCACAGATCCTCTCTATGTGGATCAGGTGAAAATTCAGACGGATGTAACTCCGGAAAAGGTTTTTCATGCGGAGGTGCTGCTGAAAAATGCTTCCGATATTTCCCGAAACGTTTCCCTTGCGGCTTCTGTGTCTGCTGAATGGAAGAGTGATGTTCCGCGGGTCGAAATTCCGGCACACGGAGAAAAATGGATCAAAATCAGCCGGAAATGGCCGCACGCGGAACTCTGGTCGCCCGATACTCCGCGGCTTTATCAACTGGAACTGAACGTTTTGGAAAACGGGAAAGCCATTGATGCCTACCGTCAGCGCTTCGGTTTCCGGGAATTCAGGATTGCAGGACATCGTGTTCTGCTGAACGGATATCCGGTCATACACCGCCGTCTTACCTGGAGCCCCAGAAGCCGGGATCCGGAAGGGATAAAAAAAGAAATTGAAGTCTTGAAAAAACATGGAGTTACGACCATACGGATTTTCTATCCGAACCTGATTGAGCGTCTGGCTTATTTTGCGGATGAAACAGGTCTGATGCTCTGTCCGACCACTGCGGTCGGGGGAGGGGCCGGCGGCAAGAGCGATGCTTTCTGGAAGCTGTATCACGACCATATCCGTGCAATTGTCCGGGAACTGCAGCCGCATCCGAGTGTAGCCTACTGGGGAGTCTCCAACGAGTTCGGGACAATCTACGGCACGGAGGGGTCTCCACGGGAACAGAGTACAACTGAAAAACAGGTGAAAGCCGCCGGAGTGTTCGAGTCCTGCGACCCGACCCGTTTCTGGACGGCGCATGGAGAGATTGATCTCGGTTATCCGGTCCGCGGCAATGTCGGTCCCGCGCCGGTCCGCAGTTTCCACTATCCGGTCCCGCCGAATTCCTCCGGCAAGGAACTCCCCGAAATCGCTTACTGGTATCCCGATGGAAAAAATGCGGCGTGGCAGCGGTTCAACCGCAAAGACAAGCCGCTGATGATCAGTGAAGATCTCTATCACGGAATGACCGATCAGCATCTCGGCATGGCGAAGTTCGCGGGAGATACCACATTTTCGCTGGATGGATACATCAAAGCGCTTCGCTGGGCGGTCCGCACATTCGCAGCCGGATATTATCTCGGCGGGCTTTCCGAATGGGAGCCGTGGTGCATGTATCCGGATTTTTCGGACAATCCGCTTTACCGGGATTTCCAGCTGATGCCGGATTATCTGATTGCAATCCGCGGATTCTTTCCGAATCTCTATGCAGGAGAAACGGATGTCCGCACGCTCTATGTCCACAATGTCCGGTTTACGCCGCAGAACTGCCGGCTGGTCAAAACCATTCATCTGGACGGCCGCCGGATCGGGAAGGAGGAGGTCAAATTCCTGCTGAATCCCGGAATTCCCTATCAGAGCCCGGTCAAACTGACTCCGCCAGCGGTGCGGAAACCGGCGGTATACATGATCCGGTTTGAACTTTTCGGAAATGAAAACCGGAAACTTGCGGAAGAAACATTCGAATATCAGGTTTATCCGCGGAAAACCCGCCTTGCCGTGCCGGACGGAACGGCTTTGCTTGCTGACGGGAAAAGTCCGCTGCGGGCTTCCGTTTTCCCGAAAGGTTTCTTCAGCGACGCATCGAAAGCGGCTGCCTCCGGAGCCAAACAGATCGTCGTGGATAAGATTCTTTCCTTTCAGGAGGGGATTGTTCTGAATGATTTTGTGCTCAAAGGGGGAAAAGTGCTGGCTGTCGACATCCGGGACCGGAGCTGGGCGCCCGCCGATTTTGAACGCCGCAAACCGATGACATTCCTCTGGAAACGGAATTCGGACGCTCTCCGGGGAATCGACGAGCGTTCCATGCGCTCCTGGAAGCCCGATGGATTCCTCGGCGACGCGTACATCCCGAAAAACGGCGATGAGGATTCCTTTGTTCTCTGGGATTCCGGACATATGTATGGGCTTGTCGGAGCAAACATTCTCTGGATTGTCCGGGGGAAAGGTGCATGGCTTCTCTGTCAGCTCCCCGCGACCGAACGCTTCTCCGCGGAACCGGTTGCGCCCTATCTGCTCGAAGCTCTTTTTGCGGAACTTGAAAAGCCGACTCCGAATCTCCATCTGACCCGACAGGTGCAGCTGGAAAAAGGATCACCGTCCGCGGAATTTTTCCGGAAGTCGGAAATCCTTTTTACGGAACAGGATACACCCGGTTCCATCCGGTACGCGGATTGTTCCGGAGGGCTGAATGAGACCATGCTCCGGAAAATGAAATCGCACTGTGAATCCGGAGGAATCGTGATCGCTTCCGAACTGCCCCGGGAGACGGAACCGAAGATTCTGGAATCTCTCGGGATACGTTTTGAAGATCCGTTCCAGCCGGTTCCCGGAAAGGAACGGGATATCCACTGCGGAGGATGGCCGGAATTTGTCCTCTCCGATTCCTCCGGAATTTTTGCCGGGATCAGCACGGATGATCTGTTCCGCGCCAACCACGGGAAAATGTGGAATTATTTCCGCTATAAGATGATCGGGGAATACCCCCCGCGCGACAGACGACGTCCGGAACTGAGTGCGATTTATGCAAAAATCGTCGCACTTCCCGGCAGCAAAGCGAAAATCCATACGGAGCCCGGTTCTTTCGCGGAAATCCCGATCGGAAAAGGAAGACTGCTGCTTTCCACTTTGAAAATTCAGCAGTTCAGTTCAAAATTCGAACGCAAGACGAAATATTTTCTGCGCACACTGTTCAACAATCTCGGCGCAGCAACGGCGAAAACGAGATCGTTCCATGAATATATGCAGGTGGATCTTTCGCGCTCGGTCAACCGGAATCTCTGGAACAATCCCAAATATCAGAAAAAGGACGGGTCCTTTGATCCCGTCGGCTGGTTCGGAACCGGGAACGACATGCGTTATTTCCCCGTGAATCTCTGCGGCTGGAGCATGGAAGCCAATAATTACTGTCCCGTTCAGCCGTTCCCGGAGGAGCCGGTCAACTACGGAGGAATCCTTTTCAGGCTGATTGATCCGGAAAAGAATGGCGGAAAAGCGGTCCTCGTGATCCAGCCCGGTGAAACCGTGACGCTGCCGATGCCGGGGCGGAAAATCCACCGCCTCCATTTCCTCGGAGCAGACAACGGATTCCGGACAAACGTGACGATTGCATTCAATGCAAATCCCGAAAAAACGGAGATGAAGCACGGCGTTCATTACGGAATCTACCGCTGGACAGATAATGTAACGCTTGGAAAAATCGGCTGGACCGGATACTCTACAACCGACAGTTCCACAAGCCTTTATGTCTGGGGAATCCGCAATCCGGATCCGGAATCCGCTTTGAAAAGCGTAACATTGCAGAACCTCAGCGGCAGGGAGTCTCTCGCGATCCTGGCTGTTACGGCGGAATTGAAATAAAATGAATTTTGCAGGAAACAGCGTCTCGAAATGGATCACCGCCGCATACGATGCGGCGGAAAAAGACCATGCTCAATATCTTCGGGCGACTTTCCGCATTTCCGGAAAATCATCCGGGAAATACACCTGCGCGATCTGCGGTCTGGGATATTATGAACTCTTCCTCAACGGCAGGAGGATCGGCGACCGCGTCCTGGAGCCCGCACCGACCGCATACCATCAGAGATTCTACTATACGGTATACGATGTGACGGGGGAAATCCTGCCCGGCAGAAAAAACGCCGTCGGAGTGATTCTCGGCAACGGCTTCTACAATTCCGCCGCGGAAGATCCGTGGCACTTTGATCTGGCAACCTGGAGGGATGATCCGAAGCTCTGTTTTGAACTGTATTCCGGAGAGGAACTTGTTTTCGCATCCGGCGTCGGCTGGAAAAGTTCCCCGGGCCCGATTCGCTTCCAGTCTCTCCGCAACGGAGAGTATTATGATGCCCGCATGGAGCCGGGAGCATGGACGGAGCCCGGTTTTGACGATTCCCGCTGGCATTCCGTCCGTCTCGCCAAGGAGCCGGGAGGCATCCCGGAGAAACAGCCCGCCGAATCATGCCGAGTCTACGAAACATTTGAACTGAAAGACCCGAACCGCTTCGGCGTTTATGACACTCACCGCAATATCGCCGGACATGTCCGGATCACTCTTTCGGGAAGGGCGGGTGAAACGGTTTCTCTGGACTTCAATGAACAGCTTCAGGAAAACGGGGTTCTTGATACCGCCCATCTCGCCCACTTTACAAAAAGCGGATTGTTCCAGCACGATGAATATGTTCTGAAAGGGGAGGGAATCGAAATATGGGAGCCGAAATTCACCTATCATGGTTTCCGGTATGTCCGGATCGTCTGCAACCGGAAGCTTGTAACCATCCGGAAAGTGGAGGCACGGGTGGTGGGAACCGATTTCGCCACGGTCGGCAGGATTCATTCCCTGTCCGATGCGACGCTTTCCCGGATCCAGGAGCTTGCCGTGGAGTCCTGCCGCGCGAATTTCGTGGGTATTCCGACGGATTGTCCGCACCGGGAGAAGAACGGCTGGACCGGAGATGCTTCGATTGTCTGCGAAACCATGCTCCATAATTTCGACGCATCCGCGGCGTTCGACCGGTGGCTTGACAGCATGAGAGACTCGCAGCGGCCCTCCGGAGAATATGCCTGCATCATTCCGACTCCCGGCTGGGGCTACAACTGGGGCAACGGTCCGTGCTGGGACGAGGCAATCGTTCATATTCCGTGGAAGATTTATCTGTATACCGGAGACCTCCGTCCGCTTCGGAAGAACTACGATTCCATCCGGCGCTATATTGACTATCTTGAGCGTCTGAGTGACGGTCATATTATTCAATGGGGACTGGGGGATTGGTCTGCCGCTCCCGCCACCTGGTGGTGCGAAACGGATACGACCGCCGCATATTACACGATTCTCCGCCGGATGAGTGCTGCCGCGTCGCTTTGCGGTCATCCGGAAGATGCCGCCTTTTTCCGGGAGCTTGCGGAAGAGGTCCGTCATGCGTTCAACCGCAAATACTATCAGGGAAATGGGCATTACGCATTCATCGCTCCCGGCGGACTTACTCAGAATGCAACACCCCTGTACCGGGGACTTTGCGAAGAGTCGGAGCGTCCCGCGGTATTGAAGGTGCTGCTGGAACGTCTGGAGGCATTCGGTTACCGTTCGATGTTCGGGCATCTGGGCGCGGCCTTTGTCCCGCGTGTCCTTGCGGACAACGGATTAGCCGATCTTGCCCTGAAGATTTTTACGCAGGAGCAGTTTCCCGGCTGGGGATGGATGGTTCGGCATGGAGCATCGGGCTTATGGGAAAACTGGAACGGGAAATCTTCCGGAAATCATGTTCTTTTTGCGGATGCAAGCGCATGGCTTTACCGTTACGGCGGGGGATTCCGTCATTCGGCGGAGTGCCCCGGCTGGAAACATTTGAGAATTGAACCGGCGGCGATGCGGAATTTTCCGCATGGGGTGTTTGAGTATCGCGGATACCGGGTGGTTCGCAGCAATTCGGAAGAGTCGACCGAATTTCAAGTCACGGTCCCGGAAGGATGCACAGCGTCTGTCGTTCTGCCGGATGGACAGCGGACAGAACAGTCCACGGGAACGGTCCCGTATCGTTTCCCGTCATGTGCTCCAGGCAATGGCGCAATACAATGGTAAGATAAAGGCAATTCGCCGGATGTCGCCGGCTCCCGGCGTTTTCTGAGTCATCAGCGCAGATAGGCGTCCCGCATGAGAGCGCAGCGGAAAAGCGATCCTCCGGCATCCCATGCATTCCGTGTCAGGGCGGAGGCGTGACCGTCGAAGTAGGCAATATTCGCTGTCTGGGTATGGCGCCAGGCGAAAGCTCCGTTCCCATATGCGGGGACCCATCGCTCCATTCCGTTGATGAAATAGGCGGAACTGGCATCGTAATTGCCGAAGGCTCCGCCGATTCCGTCTCCCCAGTAGGCTTTCCGCGACGGCGTTTTGATGCGGGGCAGTTTATAGGATGGGCAGGCGGTCCAGTCATCCTGCACCCAGCGGTTTACATAACTCCGATATCCGTCCGAAGTATCCTCCCATGTGGTGGCGCTTCCGCTGACATTGAGGTACGCATCGGACACGGGACAGAGAATGGCGGTGCGGATAAAACCGGAATCCTTTGTCTGCCCGATTCTGCTCCGGAAATTACGGTTGTACTGCCAATCCTGATAATCCTGATTGGTGTTCGGAACCCAGAAACCGTCCTGTTCATCGGCATAGGAGATTCCCGCGACAAGCAGGTTTTTCAGATTGGAAATGCAGCGGATGCTTCCCGCTTTCTCCCGTCCTTTCGAAAGCGCGGGCAGCAGAAGCCCCGCCAGAATCGCGATCACAGCCACTACGATCAGAAGTTCAATCAGGGAAAAATTCTGTTTTTTCATCAATTTTCATACTCCTTTGTGTTTTATTCCAGTGAAGCGTCGCTGATTGTCAGGTTCCATGCGGCCTGCGGCCCCGGCGTACCGGGCGAAAGGAAGAGCTCGCCTCGCAGAGTTCCGAGCGAAACCGGCGGATGCACAACAAGTTCCTTCCCGATGAACAGACGATAGGTATGGAATTTTCCATCTCCTTTCAGTGCAAGAACTCCACGATACACCCCTCTCCATTTCTGCTCGGGCAGACGGACCAGAAGCGCACCTGCACGGTCGCTGCGAATCCGAATGGAAAGCAAACGACATTCAGGATCAATTCCTTCTGTGTTAAAACGGATGGCGGCGTTTGCCTCTTCGCTTTTTTTCCGGGCCGGGAAACGAACTTCGACCATCCGTTTTCCCTCTTTTCGGAAGACATTTGCACAGCCCAGAACTCCCCGGTACTGCGTTTCGATGATACGGTGCGGAGTTTTTGCGAACCGTTCCCCTGTCAGTGCGATCAGAACAGGAACCGGCGATTCGGAGGGAAGCCAGTCCACATCGGTTCCGCGTGCTTCTTCGGCGGAGAGAAAGTCTACCGAAACGATCTTCCAGTCCGGATGCGGATTTTCCCAGGAGGCGACCGAGGTCCCGATCGTGTGTCCGTCCGCGTTTTTGGAGACGATTCCCGTCTTTGCCTCCGGAAGCGGGGAAACATTCCACCAGTCGCCGATGTTGACATTGCAGATCAGGCGGAACTCTTCCTGTTTTCCGTTTTCATAGTGAACACGATAGCATCCGGGGGAGCGCCCCGTGAAAGCCCATGCCGCGGAATGGAGGAAGAACAGACGGGAGAATTTTCCTTCCGCGCGGATCCCTTTCACCGAAGAGGGAAAGTACGGTCTCATGCCGCCGCGGAGGACAATACAGCTCCGGCCCCCATTCTTTGCCGGATCAATGATATCAAACGGGACTCCTCCGGCGAACTGCCGTCCGAGCGGCATGGTACGGAAATCGTTTCCGCCCTGATCGAACCAGCCGCCTTTCCGGTCGCCCTCTTTTTCATCGGTGAATGACGTGGTAGCAAAGCGCCGCAGATCAATCGGTACGCAGCGTTCGGAGAGAACCTCATACTGTCTGGTTACGGCGGCGGCAAGCGGCATCGCCTCCCGCCAGGATGGAGATTCCACCGCATAACGGATCAGATTGTCAAGATAACACCATGCGGCACTGTCCGTTTTCCGGGAGACAAATGCATTCAGCTGCGAACAGAGAATCCTTCCCGATCCGTGAAGCGCCTCCATGACTGCGTTCCCGGTCTCGCTTCCCCCCAGCGGAGGCCCTTTGACGGCAAGAGCCGTCAGTGCATACGGCTGGAAGGTGTGCGAAACGACAAAACCGGATTCCCTGTTTTTCCAGGTATCGAACTCTGTCCAGTCAAGTCCGCGGAACAGCGGATGCTCCGGCGTCACGAGATCGACAAAGGGACGGCCCCCCGGTGTCAGCGAGACTCCTCCCGGCATGCGGCTTGCCGGATTTTTCTGCTCCAGAATCAGCAAAGTCCCGCCACGGCTGACAAATGAATCAAACGTGTGTGTCTCGCCAAGATCAATCCGCTGCGTTTCAAAGACTTCCGGCGGAACAATCAATGTTCCTTTCCCGGTGATTTCCGGCAATCCTTTTACCAGACGGGGCTCAATCGAACGCTCCTTCAGATAACCGCACAGAAGCCGGATGTTCCGTGCCGCCCCCGTGTCAAGTACATAAACCGGGGCGGAGGGTTTCAGCTCCGGAGAGGAACGCTGTGCAGCAAACAGATTGTAGAAGTTTCGGGAAACCTCCTTCTTCCCGGAAATCAGTCTGCCGCGAAGCTGGACATTTCCCTGCTTCCGGTCTGCGGGAATGGCCAGATCAATCCGTGTGCGGCTCCGGGAATGCCCGGCGAGCCGTGCAAGAGGAATTTTGAGCAGCGGACGTTCCGGCCCGTTCCCGTCGAACAGCGACAGTTCAAGCACAGGATTTTCCAGCGTCTCCGGCGAAGTGTTGGCGATCTCCAGAATCCAGGAACTCTTCTCTCCGCTGAAGAGATTGCGGGGGAAAAGAAAGTGTTCATCGTGAATGGAAAAATAGACCGGCTGATTCCAGAGATATGCCATCGGATGATTGTAAAACCAGGGGGCGAATCCTGCGTGCCGTTCGTCCACGCGGATCAGTTCCAGGATGCGATGGGCGTAATATCCCTGTGCCCATCGGGTGAATCCGGGCTGAAGCGCTTTGAACAGCGGAACGGCTCCGGTGAAGCCTACTCCGTTCGGCGCTCCCCAGGAAGAAGGTTTCCCCATATACGCCGCATAATCGCTGATGCTGCCGCGCCGGAAGGCTTTGTCGGGTTTTGCGCCCCAGCTGAACCCGATCAGTTCCCAGGCGCAGAAGGGGGCTTCTGAGACTTTGTCTTCTCCGTAGATTTTGCGAAGTCCCGACAGAATCTCGTCGATTTTTTCCCGGAAAAGCGTCCAGGGACTTCCGAGTCCGCAATAGTTGTGCACATCGAAGAAGTCGGTATCCAGTCTTGCGGAACCGTAGGTGTTCCATGCGCCCGATCCGGAAAACGCGCAGAGCGGGCGCTTCTGAAGGTCCTCCTTCCGGACAATTTCCGCCTGGCGGTTCAGCTGCCGGTTCACTTCCGGATTCCGATGGTTGATCTCATTGCCGAGCGACCACATCACCACGCTCGGATGATTGTGGCTGTACTCGATGAATTCTTTCAGTTCCGCCTGATTGTTCGCTTCAAATTCCCGGAAGCGGAGATTATGGAGGAACGACCACGCCCATTCATGATAGATCATAAATCCCTGTTCATCCGCAGCGGAAAGCACCTCCGGCAGAAGCGGATCGTGCGAACTCCTGGCAATGTTGCATCCCAGTTTCTTATACTCCCGCAGACGGGTCGCATGCCAGCGGTCGCCTGCGGGAAAGGAGATCGAATGCATATACGCACCGAACAGATAACATTCCTCGCCGTTCAGGTGGAATTTGCCTTTCCGGATTTGAAAATCGCGATATCCGAAGCGTTCGGAGCGGCGGTTGAGCAGTTTGCCGTCCAGCCGGAGATCCGCCGTGAGAAAGTACAGATACGGGGAGCGCGGACTCCAGAGCCGGGGATTTGTCAGGGGAACGCGAATCCTCAGAGTGTTGGTACCCGGAAGAAGTTTCCAGTTCTTCTGTTCGGTGTGTCCGGTCAGCTGTGCCGCATCTTTCCGGACGGCGGGGGTGATTCTGGCGTCCAGATTCACCGTCAAATTCTTTCCTGTATGATTGTTCACTTCGATTGAGGCATTCGCGCAGTGTTCGTCCAGCCGGGGGACTATCCGGACCCGGGTAATCCGGACCTGCGGTTCCAGCGACAGACGGACCGGACCGCAAAGCCCGAACGGATGATGTTCCGGAGCAAAGGCGGCTCCGTAGACATGCGTTTGAGGCGCAATTCCTCCGGTATGTCCGAGATCCGCCCGGAAGCGCAGGGCAATCACGTTTTTTCCCTCTCGAACCGCATCGGTCACATCGACTTCAAATGGAGTGAAGGAGCCTTTATGCGTTCCAGCAAGTCTGCCGTTGACAAAAACCAGACATTCATATCCGGCTCGGTCAAACTGGAGAATCGCACGTCTGCCGGCAATCCCGGAAAGGGGGACCGTCTTCCGCGACCACGCCTTCATATAGGGACGCTTCGTATCCGGAAGATTCGGAAAGAGTGCATAGATCGTTCTGCCGGGAACGGTCTGCGCTTTCCATGAGCTGTCATCCAGCTCCGCGTTCGCATACGGCGCGTTCCGGTCAATGTTCTCCGGAAACGGTACGGCAGAGGATTCCACGCACGATGTTTTCCACTCTCCATTCAGTGAAATGGTCTGGACAACCTGTGGTG
>CALXMJ010000330.1 GCA_944389445.1 uncultured Victivallales bacterium
CTCTGGCAAAAGCCGGACTGGGGAAGCTGGCCGACTACGCAAAACGTTTTTCCTTTCTTCCTCCGGGAGCGGGCAATGCGGAACGGTTCGCTTCCAAATGCACGGCCTGCCAGCTCTGCACGGCGAACTGCCCGGCGAAGATCATTGTTCCGGCTCCGGGTGGAGACGGTCCGGTTTCGCTCGACTTGAATCGCGGGGCGTGTTTATATGACTGCAACCGCTGTTCGCAGGTCTGTCCGACCGGAGCGATCCGTCCGCTGACGCTTCAAGCCAAACAAAAAACAAAGATTGCGGAAGCGAAGTTCAATCCGCGCGTCTGCATCGTGTTTCAGGAGGGAGAGAAGTGCGGGAAATGCGCAAACGTCTGCCCGACCGGTGCGGTGACGCTCCGCCGGACAGGGGCCCCGCGCCCTGTCAATACTGCTCTCTGCATCGGCTGCGGAGCTTGTCAACAGGTTTGCCCCGCGCCGGAAAAAGCGATGACCATCGCTCCTGTCGAACAACAAACCTTGCTGGAGGGATAAAATGGATCAGTTCAAGGATCTCGGTTTTGCCAAACTCGACCTGACCCGCGCGGACCGCACCGGTCAGGGGGAAACCGTCTACTGTCCCGGGAAAACGCCGGAACAGCTGACGGAAATCATGCGGACTTTCCAACGCACCGGGGTACGGGTGCTTGGAACAAAATGTTCGCCGGAACAATATGCTTTTCTGCGGAATCACTCCATCCCGGTGGAGTATGACGAGACTTCAAGACTTCTGATTTCCCCATGGGGCAGAAAAACGGAACTCGCCGGGTTGATCGCCGTCTGTACCGGAGGAACGGCGGATCTTCCCGTGGCGGAAGAGGCGGCGCATACGGCGGAATTCTTCGGTGCGAAAGTGGAACGGTATTTTGACGTCGGCGTCGCGGGACTCCATCGGCTGCTGGCGAAAATCGACGCGATCCGCAGGGCCGACGTGGTGATTGCCGCAGCCGGAATGGAAGGCGCTCTCGGCAGTGTACTCGCCGGTCTTGTGGAGTCGCCGCTTGTCGCGGTTCCGACTTCAGTCGGATACGGTGCCAGTTTCGGCGGCGTCGCCCCGCTGCTGGCTATGCTGAACTCCTGCGCGGAAGGGATGTCCGTCGTCAACATTGACAACGGATTCGGAGCAGGCGTGCTCGCCTGTCGGATGATCCGGATGATGGAAAGGAGAATAAAATGAAACCGATTCTCTATCTGGAAGGATCGTCCGGAATTTCCGGGGACATGACGGTGGCTGCGCTGCTCGATCTTGGCGGAAGCCGGGAAAAACTTGATGCCGTATTGCACAGTCTCGCCCTGGAAGGATTCCATTATACGGTATCGCGCAGGAAATCGCATGGGCTCGACGGCTGTGATTTCGACGTTTGTCTGCAGGAGGAGAAACGTCATCATGAACACGAACACTGCCATCACCATGAGCATCGAAACCTTGCCGACGTGTATGCGGTGATCGACCGGGGAACCATGAGCGACAACGCAAGAGAGCTGGCGAAAAAAATCTTTCGCATCGTCGCGGAGGCGGAAGCGAAGGCGCACGGCTGCCCGGTTGCGGATGTGCATTTTCACGAAGTCGGCGCAGTTGACTCCATTGTCGACATTGTTGCCGCCTCGGTTCTGATCGACGATCTCGGCATCGAAGAATGTGTCGTCCGGGGATTTTATGAAGGCGGCGGGTTTGTCCATTGTCAGCACGGCGATTTGCCGATCCCGGTTCCGGCGGTGTTAAATATCGCGCAGGAATACCGCATCGCGTTGAAACCGACTGACGTGCAGGGAGAAATGGTGACCCCGACCGGGATCGCGATCGCTGCCGCATTGCGGACCTCTGAAGTTCTTCCGGAGTCGTTTACGGTGAAAAAAGTGGGAATCGGTCTCGGGAAACGTGATTTCGGACGGCCGAATTTTCTCCGTGCAATGCTGATTGATCCGTCCCCGGAGCCGGAGAAGATTCTGCTTCTGGAAGCCAATATCGATGACTCCAGCGGAGAAGTACTCGCCTTCGCTATGGAGAAACTGTTTGAAAGCGGTGCGAGGGATGTCCATTTTCTTCCGTGCTTCATGAAGAAAAACCGACCCGCGTATCTGCTTCGGGTGATTGTGGATCAGGGGCATCTTGCCGCAGTGGAGGAGACAATGTTTTGCACGACAACCACGATCGGACTTCGCAAAATTCCTGTGGAACGGACCTGCATGGAACGGGAAATGTGCCACATTGCTCTCGAATTCGGCGATATTCAGGTGAAGCGCTGCTCGTTTGGTTCTCTTGTTTGGTATTACCCCGAATTTGAGAGTGTAAAGAAAGTGGCGGAGAAGTCCGGACTTGATTTCCGGACCGTCTACGATACGGCACGCCGGGAGGCGGAAAAACAAAGAATGCAATCATAACACAGTTTATGCTTCGGAATGATTTCATTCTGAAGCTGTTCATAACGACAATAATCAAACAGGAGGTGCAACATGTCACTCGGATTCACGGAAATCATTTTAATCGCGCTCTTTATTCTGATCGTGTTCGGAGCCAAGCGGATTCCCGAACTGGCCCGAGCCATGGGCCGGGCTTCGTATGAGTTTAAAAAGGCAAAAGAATCTCTGAGCCTGGAAAGTCAGGAGCTGATGACTG
>CALXMJ010000331.1 GCA_944389445.1 uncultured Victivallales bacterium
ACATGATGCTATCCTTTCCTTGGTTTGTCATTGATGCGACATGATAACGATACAGGAAATTCAGAAATTTTCAAATCGTTTTCCCTGCAGGATTCCAACAATTTTCTGGACAAACTGCTTTCCGCTTCTTCGTTTTCCCGGTTTTGCTCTTCCCGCCCCTTCTCTCCGCAAAAATACTTGCAATTCCTTTCACCGCCTGCTATATTAAATATAGAAAAATTAAATTCAATATTATTTAATATAAAGGAGAAGTCATGCAATTTTCCGAAACAGTCATTCTCGGCGGGACCTGCCTTGCTGCGGGAGCGGTTTTGAATGGAAACGGAAACACAACCGTTCTGGAACGGGGAGCCGTCATAGGCGGGGAATACTTCGACACCTATCGTCCCATTTCTCCGATGGACCAGCCGGTAAAGTCGGATGCAGTCCGGACTCTTCAGGAGGAGCTGCGGAAACGCAACGCGCTCAATGACGCATACGCCCTTGCTCCTCTGCTCTACCGTGCGCTGGTTCCGCATGCCCGGCAATTCAAACTCTGGCTGGAGATTCTGGGAGTGGAACGGGTCGGGGATGAATGGGAAGTCGCCTTCTGCGATGCAGGCGGAACCGATGCAATCCGCTGCAAGACTCTGATTGACGACACTCCGAACTGCCGTTTCTTTCCCGAATTTGCCAGACGTCATCTCAAAGGCCAGTTCCTCTCGGCGGAGATCCATACGGAAACCCCGGACGCTTTTTTTCAATGGAAAGGAAGCGGCCTGAACTTCCATCGCGGCAGAGTTGCCGATGAGCTCTTCTTCACCTGCGAATTTCCCGCCGGGACCCCCTGGCCGGAGATGCGGAGAATTCTGCTCCAGCGCTGGGCGGACCGTCCTGCGGAACTGCGGGGAAGCCGAATCCGTTCCATAGCCAAATCCGCCGGATACCGCATGGATGTTTCCGCAGCGGAACTGGGCGAAAATCTTTACTGGGTTGATCCGGTCCGCGATCCGAATCCGCTTGCGGCTCTGGACCATACCGCGCTTTCGCTGGTAAATGCGGAAGAGCATCCTCTCAGAGTGTTTTCCGCGGACAGCCGCGGGAATGGAAAGGAGACCGGTTCCGCTCAGAACACTCTGCCTCTCTATTCGGAACTGAAAGGAAAGCGATGTGTCCGTTCCCGGAAACAGGTCGCTTTTGATTTTCATACGGATCTGCTTGTTGCCGGGCTGGGATCGGGCGGATCTCTTGCGGCGGTCACAGCGGCGGAGCATGGAATCGCGGTCGCGGCTCTGGAAAAGCTTCCGCTCTCCGGCGGAACGGGTACCGCGGGCGGAGTCACCGCCTATTATTACGACTATCCGGGCGGCGCGTTCGAGTCGATTGACGCTGAAAGCAACGCGATCCGCGCCGATCACTTTGAGCCGAATCACAAGTACAACGCGGATGCCAAGGGAATCGTGATCGAATCGCGGATTCTGAAAAACGGCGGGCGTCTGCTTTATGAGACCTCGGTGGTCGGAGTCTGGCTGGATCCGACGGGAAAAACGGTACTGGGCGTTCGCGCGGCAACTCCGGAAGGACTCCGCGACATCGGATGCGGAATTCTTATCGACGCCACCGGCAACGGCGATCTTTCCGCGATGATCGGTGCGGAATTCCGGGAGGGACGCGAATTCGACGGACGCTGCCAGCCGTTTTCCAGCATCCGCGTTACAGCGCGTGGAAACGGAACCGGATTTTCCAATTTCGACGCAGGCTATATCTGCATGTCCGACCCGGAAAGCATCACGGCAGGCATTCTCTCCTCGAATGCCCAGCACACGCTCTCTCCGCTGGATCGGCAGGATCCGATTCTCTGGCTGAGCCAGGTGCCCGGTGCACGCGAAGGAAGACTGCCTGTCTGTGAACACACCATCACGTTCCACGACGCCATAACCCACCGCGCTTCCGGATACCGGACCCTTGCCTGGGCCTACTCGAACTTCGACGACCACTCCCAGGACTGGGCATTCGCCGACGAGGAAACCTGCAAATGGATGGTTGTGGCAAGTTTGTGGGGCAAACGTGTCACCGTGCCCCTTCCTCTGGAGATTCTGCTGGTGAAAGGGTTTACGAATTTCATTACCGCCGGGCGCGCCGTTTCGGTCGATCACACGATGGCGTCGCATCTGCGCATGCAGCGTTCGATTCAGAAACTGGGAGAGATCGCGGCTCTGGCCGCCGCGCAGAGCATTCGGACGGGGCGCTCGCTCCGAGAGCTTGATCCGGATCTTCTGGAGGCGGAAGTCCGCAAGAGCGGCACCCTCGATGAACATCAGCTGATTCCGGAAACCGATCCTGCCGGTCCCGAAGCCATCCGCGAACAGCTTTCCGGAGAGACTTCGGGAGAGGCGGTCTGGTTTGCCGCGCAGGATCCCGCCCGCTACGGCGCTCTTCTCCGCGAACTGGTGGAGCAGGGCGATGAACACACAAAACGGAATGCCGCTCTCGCACTCGGACTTTCCGGCGACGACTCCGTGCGCCCGATCCTGCGGGAGATCGTGGAATCCCACGATGGATTCCGCCCGAATATGACGAGAAATCCGCGTCAGAATCAGCCCCGGAATCTTGCCGCGATCCATCTGCTCGGACTTTTCCGGAATCCTTCCGATGCGGAATTTCTCTTCGGGATTCTCGCATCCTTCCCGGAGGATGTCCAGATCTTCTCGCACACTCTGCGCAGTCTGCTGAAGCTCGGCGACGATCTCCCCGAGCTGCGGGCGGAGCTGCGCTCCCGCCTGAATGCGATTTTTGCCGACCGCCGTTTTGCCTATCGCCTTCTGCTGAAAAACTCTTCCGGCTCGGGAGAGGAGATCTATCACGATCTCAATGGCGATCTCCGCGCCATGGCGGAACAGCACTTCTCCCGCTGGAATGCATAAGGGAAGCCCGTCATGATTCAGGTGATTGAACGCTTCCACAGGATTCTCCGCAGTTTTTCCGAACACCCGGAGCGTCCGCGGTCGCTGGGGGAGCTGGCGGAACAGGCGGAAATCACCTCGCCCGCATGCGCGAACATCGTCCGGACGATGACGGAACTCGGCTATCTGCGGAGTCTGGGCAAGCGGCGAGGCTACCTTCCCGGTCCGGCGGCGTATTTTCTCTTTGCCGCGAACCCGTACCGGCATCTGATGGACGCTGCCCGTCCGGAAATGGAGAAGCTGGCGCAGCAGAATGCGAACTTCGTGATTCTCGTCTGCGAGGACGGCGGATTCCGGCGCGAGCTGTTCTGCATCAGCGACACCACCATCATCCAGATCCGGGACCGGAATCCGAATTCGCTTGTACTGAACCTTTTCCGCTGTTCCACGGGCATCATTCTCCTCTCCCGCATGGATGACGCACGCGTCAAACGGCTCTGGGAACTCCGTAACGGATCGAACAATTTTCTCTCGGAACCGGATTTCCGGCAATTTCTGCGGAAACTGCGTCTCTACCGGGATCAGGGCTGGGGAGAGTTTCCCGATCCGCGTCTGCCGCGGGTAACCTGCGCCGCTCCGATCTTTCAGAACGGCCATGTCATTGCCGCACTCGGAACGATTTCGGATCTGACACACCTTTCCGATCCCGGACTGCCGATCCGGAACTGCCGGGCGACCGCCGAACAGATTTCCAATCTGAT
Organism: uncultured Victivallales bacterium; assembly: GCA_944389445.1. GTDB lineage: Bacteria > Verrucomicrobiota > Lentisphaeria > Victivallales > UBA1829 > UBA1829. The sequence continues at coordinate 3,644 of CALXMJ010000331.1, forward strand.
CTCCCGGACTCAGGATTGAACCGTTCCCGGAAAAGGCGGAACGGCTTCGGCGCGCGATCTTCGGAAATCACATCACCGAAGGCGATGCCGTCAAAAATTATGCAGTCCATTTGTGCAAACCTTTCGTTAATGTCCGAGTTCGAGGTACCATTTCGCCTCGCGGACTCCCTGTTCAAAAAACGGCAATGTTCCGGTTTCCATTTGTCCGCCTGCGGCGGTCGGGTGTCGCAGAGCTTTCGCCAGGAACCAGAGGCGTGCGGATGCGGTCGCCGATTTGATTTGAGCGATAATCATTGTTCGGATGTTTCAGTTTGATTTTCCGGGAAACGGACACAAAAAAGCGCACCCGGCAGTATCAGAACTGACGGGTGTGCGTCGATGGGCCAATCAGCGCCCGGATGTGTTATGGATTATTTGCCAGATCGGTTCGGAGCGGCTTCCCACTTCGGACACGTCTTCTTATTGTTCCAAATGTCCGGAGGAATTTCTCGCGGATATACTGAACAGGACGGAGAATAATTATTGGATTTTTTATGCTCAACTCCACATTTGCATTTCCAGCACGGAGACTCATCCATCCAATACCGATCATCAATAGTAACGATTTTCATCGCAGATAATGTCCGTGCCATTGAATACCTCCTTCCATGCTTCAAATCCTGTCTCCCCGCTCAACTTTGCGGTATTCCATTTTTTTATAATTTCATCGGTGCTTACATTAACGCCTTTTTCCGGCATTGTCAATCTGAATTCCCGATCTTTCGTAACAACCACCATCCGTTTGATTCTTTCGTTCAAGAACAATTCAACGTCACCTGTATGGAAGGAAAGTACTTGTTTTCGGGAGCTCTTTCCGGAGAATGAAACAATCCACTCAGTTCCCCTTGTGCAAAGTTTGGCGAAAGAGCTCACAAAACATCGGGAAACGGAATCTGTTTTCAACGGATTCCGTGACGGGAAATCAGTAAAAAATGGATTTTTCCGGAAAGCAGTCACATTTTGTATACTTTTTGCACAAAAAAAACAGCATCGCCGATTGCATTTTCACGCATTGCCATTATTTTTCTAATACACAAATAATTCTCGCCGGAAAGAAATCATAAAAAAAGGAGAATTCCAGATGGCGCTTGATAAAAGTGTTGGCACGCAGTCCCTCGCGATGGACGGCAAGAAAGAGGAGTACAAAGGCAAAAAACTGCGCGTGGCGATCATCGGCTGCGGCGGTATCTGCCAGACACACATGGAAGCCTACAAGAGCATTCCGGAAGTGGAAATCGTCGCGGGAGTCGATATCCTTCAGGAACGTCTTGATGTGATGGAGACGAAATGGGGCCTTCCGAAAAAGGCGCTGTTCAAAGACTGGAAAGTCATGCTGAAGAAAATCAAGCCCGACGCGGTTGACGTCTGCACCCCGAACGGAGTCCACGCTCCCGCCGTGATCGACGCGCTGAACGCCGGATGCCATGCCATCACCGAAAAACCGATGGGCATGAACGTCAAGGAATGCGAAGAGATGGTCAAGGTTGCCAAGAAAAACAAACGCAAACTCGCCGTCGGCTTCCAGCAGAGATATCACAACAACACCGAGTTTCTCACCCGCGCCCGCGAAGACGGACAGTTCGGAAAAATCATGTTTGTCAAATGCCGCGCGCTCCGCAGACGCGGTATTCCCAACTGGGGCGTCTTCGGACAGAAAGCTCTTCAGGGCGGCGGTCCGATGATTGATATCGGCGTGCACATCATTGAAGCGGCACACTACTTCATGGGCTCCCCGAAGCCGGTTGCCGCAACCGGAAATATCTGGACCTATCTCGGCGACAAGCCCTCCGAAGTCGTATCCATGTGGCCGAACTGGGATTACAAGACCTATACCGTCGAAGACCTCGCCATCGCGCAGATCCGTTTCGATAACGGTGCGATCATGCAGATCGAATCCTCCTTTGCCGCCCACATCAAGGAAGATGTCTGGAACTTCACCTTCATGGGCGACAAGGGCGGCGGCTCCTGGTCCCCCGCGGAAATCTACCGCGACTGCGCCGGAACCATGATTAACGAAGTCCCGGGATTCCTCCCCCAGAGCGACTGGAATCATCTCTTCGTCACCAAACTGCAGAACTGGGTCAACGGATGCCTCAAAGGAACTCCGCTCCGCGCCTCCGGCGAAGCCGGACTCGCTGTCCAGAAGATCCTCAACGGCGTTTACGACGCTGCCGCGGCCGGCAAGGAAGTCATCATCAAGTAAACGGCTTATCCGTCGGTTCGAACAAGCACAACGGGTCTCCGCATTCAAACGGAGGCCCGTTTTTTTTACAGGAATGCGGAGGATGAAATCAATTCGATTTCCTACTGCGGAAGTTCCAGATTCACGCGACGGTGCACAAACGCGCTGCCGGTAAATTCGATGACCGAATACGCACCGTATCTGGTGAGCGAACCACAGGAGGTCTCCCCGCGCCCGTTCCCATCCAGATCGAAAAAGGGAACATGAATATGACCGCATAACGCAAGATCAATTTTCTCTTCGCTGAGCGCGCGCGCCGCCTCCTTTGCGCCGAAGAGACGGTGACGCATGCCGTTGACAAGCCCGCGGCGGATACGGCGGAACGGAAAATGACAGACGGCGACAATCGGCAGCTGTTTCCGTGCACACTCCTCCCGAATCATCGTTCGGGCCGCTTCACCGAGGAAACCGCAGGAGAGAACGGGATTTGTAGGCCGCGCGCCGTTGAACACCAGAAACCGCAGGGGACCGAGCGTAAACGCATACGGATAGCCATCCAGGCGCATCAGTCCGTTTGTAATTTTTTCAGTGAACTCCCGGCAGGCGGCGCGGCAGAGTCTGTTCCTGACATAGAGATCATGATTTCCCGGCGTGTAGATGAGAGGAATTCCGGAATCGGCAAGGGGTTTAAGTGCCTGGTATGCAAGATTGAATTCGGAAGGCTGACCGCAGCTGGCGGCATCGCCGGAGAAAACGATCACATCCGGCGGGTCTTCCAGAATCCGTTTCACTGCAAGATCCGCAAAACGCTGATTGTGAATCTTTCTTCTGGCAAAACGGGAATTGGCTGCCCCGACAATCCGCTTGTCGAAAAAACCGCTGAAGGTCCGCATGGGCGCGGCCGCATGAAGATCGGAAAAATGAACAATGCGAAACATGGTGTCCTTTCCTGTGCAGACGGAATTCCGGAGAAAGCCGGGACTCACTGCTTCCGGAGCTCGCCCATTACATCGAGCAGATTGTCATGAAGCTGTCCCAGAACGGATTCATGCTCCTGGCATTTTGCCGCGTGCTCGGGGAAATCCCGGTGAATTTTCATGAAATGCCCCATCAGCAGGTTGACATCCGAAAGAAGACGCTTGCAGAGGGCGATTTTCAGAGGACGCGACTGCGCAGCGGATTCCTCTTCCTCCAGCGACATGTCGATGATATCGCCGGAACGCGCCATCAGTTTGCCGTAGAGACAGAGCACCTTCATTGTCGGGACCAGCAGGGCGGACGTGCGGCTGCATGCATAATAGGCGGCCCAGTCGCGGGCCATTCGGGCGCTTTCGCTGTAAACGACGGCTCCCGGAGCAGTTCTCCAGTCCACATCGTTTTCCGGAGGCGGCTCCTCCTCTTCGTCGGACTCCTCTCCGCCGGAATCATAAGGGACGGGGCCGAGTTTGCTCCAGTCGCCGCCGGCGGGAGCGAGCTCAGGACGCTTTTTCATCCGGTTCATGATGACGCCGTCCTCATCCGGCAGGTCGATGAATTTCGGAAGGTCGTTCGCATAGGTATTGACCCGTGCGTCATCCTTGCGGAGTTCGAGCTCCCAGTCGAATTCGTTCCACTTTTCCTTGTCTGGATTCTGAGGCATGGCGACCGCCTTTTCAGCTGCGCAGGCGCGATGCGACGATTTTCGCTTCGAGTTTCCGGATCGCCTCGATTTTCGGAGCATCCTTCCAGAGGGTCTCCAGCTGATAAAGTTCGCGCACCTCTTTTGTAAAGACATGCACCATGACATCGCCGAAATCAACGATCATCCAATGGCTCTCGGGAGAACCGTCGATGCGGCCGCGGAGTCCGTATTTTTCGCGGATGTCACGGCAGATCCGCTCCGTAATCGCCCGCAGATGCGGGTCCGAAGTACCTGTGCAGAGAATGAACTGCTCCGCCACGGCGGAAAGTTCAGACATATCCATGCGGACAATGTCCTGCGCTTTCCGGTCGTATGCGATCGCCGCGCACGCCTCCGCCAGTTCCAGCGCCGACGGTTTTGCCTGTTTCGCCTTTTCCGTTTCCATCTGTTCCGATTCCTCAGGACTCATACAGTCTCCTTGTTTTAATATAGTTCCAAACGTTTCGGTTTAATTGATCCTCCGGATACTCTCCGCGTCTCAGCATCTCCCGGATCGCCGTGGAGGAAATATCAAATCGCGGCAGATTCGTCATTATGCCTTTCCGCAGAGTATCGGCCTCTTCACGGCTCCAGCCGACGGACAGAAGACGTTCGACCGTCACTTCATCGCCCGGCCGCGGATAGCAGAGCACGCCGAATTCCGACACCAGTTCGTGCGCCCGGTGCCACTGATGCAGCTGAAGAAGGCTGTCAGAGCCGATCAGCAGAAAAAACTCATCTTCCGGAAAACGATCCGAAAGAAGGCGCAGGGTATCAATTGTAAAGGAAATGCCGCCGCGGTCCCGTTCAATCTCCGAAACGGAAAATCCGGGCTCCCCGCGGATGGCAAGCTTCAGCATGGCCAGCCTGTCGTCATACGGTGCGATTTCCGCGTTCCGTTTGTGCGGAGGATGCCATGCGGGAACATACATCACCTCGTCCGCGCTGCCGTTTTCCAGAACCGCGCGTCCCAGATGGACGTGCCCGGAATGCGGCGGATCAAAGGTTCCCCCGTAAAATGCTTTTTTCATCAGAAATCCGGTATCCTCTTTTGCAAACAAATCATTCGGTGGTATTTTACTTTGCATTCTGCCTTTTAACAAGTGGAAAGAGAAAAAATATGCCGTTAAAATTGAAATTCCCGCGTCCGGAGCCGGCCTCGCCGATGTTTTCCGCCGCGGTTGAGATCGTCAGAATTCTCCGGGATCATGGAAAAAAAGGGTTCTTTGCCGGGGGAGCCGCCCGCGACATGCTCC
>CALXMJ010000332.1 GCA_944389445.1 uncultured Victivallales bacterium
CCGGGGCAGACCGCGTTCGCCGTAATGTTCCTGGAGGCAAATTCGCGGGCAGTCGTCTTGGTCAGCCCGAGAACACCGGCTTTCGATGCCGAGTAGTTCGCCTGACCGACATTGCCCATTCTCCCGACAACGGAGGAGATGTTTACGATTCTGCCGAATCTGTTCTTCATCATCGGGCGGACGACCGCCTTTGTCATATTGAACACGCCCTTCAGGTTCACGGCAATAACGGCGTCCCAGTCCTGTTCCGTCATTTTCAGCATCAGTGTATCACGGGTGATTCCGGCGCAGTTGACGAGAATGTCGACCTTGCCGTATTTCTCCACGACCGCCTTGACTGCGTTTTCCGCGTCTTCGAATTTTGCAACGTTCGCCGCGACAGCAAAAGCTTCCTGTCCGTTCGCTCTGAACTCCGACGCCGTTTTTTCAGCTACGTCGAGCATGATATCGACCATTGCGACGGTTGCTCCCTCACTTGCGAGCTTTTCACAGATCGCTCTGCCGATCCCGCGTGCGCCGCCAGTGACAAGCGCGACTTTTCCTTCGAGGTTCCTGCCCATTTTGTTTCCTTTCAAAAAGAGATGTTGTTTACACTATGAACCGCGAGTCTCCCGGTATTTTCCGTACGATTTGCGTACCGGGGAATCCGCCGGTTCGGAATCTTCAATCCTTGATCATTCCGGAAACGTTCAGCAACGCTTTGGAAGGATCGATTTTCTTCACGAATCCGGTCAGAACAGCTCCGGGGCCGAATTCAATAAATTTCTCCGCGCCAAGACCGATCAATGTCCGCACGCATTCTTCCCAGCGTACGCTTCCCGCCACCTGTCCCGCAAGATTTTCCTTGATCCGGTCAAGACCGGTTTCCGCCGCACCCGTCAGATTCTGCACAACAGGGAGTTCGAGCTCCGAGACATAGGTGCTCGCGAGAGGTCCGCGCAACTGCTGTCCGGCTTCCGCCATCAGGCGGGAATGGTATGCTCCGGCTACATTCAGCGGAAGGGCTCGCTTGACGCCCTTTTCCTTGAGAATTCCACAGGCTTTCAGCACGCCCTCCTTGACTCCGCTGATGACAATCTGTCCGGGACAGTTGTAATTTGCCACATCAATATCGCACTCCTTGCAGACTTCGCGGATCACATCGGGATCGCCTGCAATGATGGCGGCCATTCCGCCTTCGGTCTTTTTACAGGCTGCGTCCATGAGTTCCGCGCGGCGGGCAACGAGTTTGAGTCCGTTTGCGAACGAGAAGAATCCGGCGCATGCGAGTGCGGCGTATTCTCCGAGACTGAGTCCGGCGCAGCCGACGACCTCGTCCGGATCCCCGTCATATTTTTCCCTGTAAGCTGCAAGACAGGCCATGCTGGTCGTGTAGATGGCCGGCTGGCAGTATTTGCTTTCCGTGAGTTTTTCCGCCGGACCGTTGAAGCAGATGTCGGAGATGCTCCAACCGAGAACGGAATCCGCCTCATTGTAAATCGCCGCGGCGGCATTGCTGCTTTCGTAAAGATCCTTGCCCATTCCGACAGTTTGCGCCCCTTGTCCGGAAAAGAGATATGCTGCTTTCATTCTTCAAGCTCTCCTGCTGGTTAGATGAGAAATAATTTAGCTCATTTTTATAAAAAATCAAATTTCACAGTCGGCGGTCCGCCGTTTTCGGAGACGATACATGTAATATTGGGTCAGGATCAGGTCCGTTGCCACCATCAGGGTGTTAAATACATACAGCCATAAAACATGGTCGTAGGTACCGATTCCCGGAATTTTATTCAGAATCCCGCTGAGATACCCGATCAGAATCAGGTACATGAAGATCAGGCTTTTTCCTGCCGGATTCTTTACCCGGATGGTCTTCAGAAGCGACATCGGCCAGCTTGCGCCGAAGCACACAAGCATGACAGCCTCAAACCAGTTGAAATGATTCATGGCTCACCCGTAAAATTTTCAGTCAGTTCATCGTTTTGGAGTGGAAATTATCCGGATGTTTCGCCGCAAAATCCGTGGACAGTTTTTCAATGCGGGCGGTAAGTTCCTGAAAATCGGCTTCTCCGATTGAGGAGCTCATCTCGTGCGCCAGTGCCGAAAACGATGTCTCGTATTCCCGGATCTTTCCGATGCTGTATTCAGAGAGTGTGATGTTCACGCTTCTGCGGTTGCTTTCGCATCTCGAACGGGAAAGCAACCCTTTCTGCACCATGCTTTCCACCATGCCGCATACGGCCGCCGAAGTGACGTTCAGCGTTTCCGCGATCGTTTTCAGCATGACTCCCTCCGGGGACGAGGTCTTTGTTTTCCAGTACACAACTCTGATCAGGCGCATCTGCTGGATCGTGAGGTTCCAGTCTTCCGAATTTCCCACAAAAGCGGCTGCCGTATCGCGCATGTTGTCAGCCAGATTGAACAATGCCTTCCAGAAGCGCATCGACACTTCATCGGAATCTTTCATAACGCGGGCTCCAAAATAAGATTAATGGTTTGAGGACCGTTCAGTTATACTAAATATAATGGAATCTGAATAATTTTCAAACTGGGATTCCCGGAAAAACAGGGTTTTCGGGAAAATATCACATTCCGTCTGCCGGAAATCCGGAAGCAACCGTTTTCAGAGGTCATCCCTGCCGTCTATTCCTCATATTGAAGAATGATCTCGCCTTCTTTGCAGAGATTGTATTTCTCCCGTGCCACCTTTTCCGCTGCCGACGGCTTGTGTTCCAGATCATGCACTTCACGGTTCAGAGCGACGCTTTCATTGATTTTCAGCTGAAGTTCCTGATTCAGAACGGCCAGATCGTTTTTCATTCCCGCATAACGTTTGTAAGCAGGCCAGAACAGAGTAAGAGAAAAAATGAAAATGACAAAAAGCAGGATGTAGAGCATCACCGAAAATGCCTGTTGTATTTTTACATTCATTTTTTCCTCTTTTGCGGTTCGACTCTTCCTTGCCCCCTGCTTATAATATAATCGCGGTATGCCGCAAAATCAAAATGAAGTTCCGGAAAAATCAGGCGTTCCGATCCGCTTTTTTCCTCCCGCCGGCCGGATTATGATTCTTTTTTTGCAGACAGGGTCTTGACAAAAGAGGGAAAATAGAGTATAATTAACTTAAACGTATAAGCAAAAAAGGTCCGATATGATTCGGAGGAACACATTAAAATATGTCGCGGAAAGGGCGGGTGTTTCCACGGCGGCGGTCTCATATGCGCTGAGCGGAAATCATGGAGTCAGCAGTGAAATGCGCGCCAGGATACTGAAGATCGCGGCAGAAGTCGGATACCATCCCAGCCTGGCGGCTCGCTGTCTGAAAAGCAAGAAAATTCATGATATCGGATTCCTTGTATTTGAACGTTACAACACAAATTTTCTGGCAAATCTCGCGTTTGCGGAAATGATGGTGCATTTTATTGAAATCTGTAAAAATCTCAGCATCGGATTTCAAGTGGAATGGTTTGATATCAGCCGTCCGGGAAAGGATCTGCCGCAGATGTTTTCAAGCGGCCTGGTCGGGGGGATCGTTACGGCGGGATATATGGGAAAAGAACTTAAACGTTTCATGGATGAGCACCTGGATATTCCGGTTGTGAATGTCTACGAGGAGGGAAAGTATTCCGTCTGCGTCGATGCATTCGAAGGGACGAAGTCGCTTGTAAGGTATCTGGCGGAGAACGGACACCGCAGAATCGGATATGTCGACTGTTCGCATGAATACGATATTTTCCGTTCTTCCTACAAGGGTTTTTGCGCGGGTCTCATGGAAGCCGGACTGGAATACCGCGAGGACTTCCGGGCGGAAATGCCGCTGGACAACGACCTCGCTTCCCATATCGTCATGGCGTCCGAAACCATTTACCTGAGGCATAAGGATCCCCCGACGGCAATTATCGCTTCCGGTTCCAATCTCGCCCGCGGAATGGTGGCATATCTGAAAGAGCGCGGCGTCCGGATTCCGGAGGATCTCAGTTTCATTACGCGCTATACCACTTCTCGGGATAATCTTTACAATTATCCGCAGATCTCCGCGCTGGAAATCAATTTGAATCCCCTGATTTCCACTGCTGTCGATCTTCTCCGCAGCCTGATGGACGGAAAGGATCTTACTCCGAAAAAAATTCTTCTGATGCCGGAACTTGCACACCGGGCCACCGATCGGAATCTCAATGAAAAATCTCCAGAAAACAGAGGAGGCGCTTCCGTCCGGATCAATCGCAAAAAGGGGAAAGGAAAATGATTTTATGAAACGAGTTCTGATCCTGCTGCTGGCTCTCGGAATGCTGGGGCGGCTGTTCGCGGCGGCGGAGAATTTCAAAGGCCCGTTCAAGACGGAAGCTCTGGCATTTTATTTTGTTCATGAGGGCGGCCCGCTGGCAATCGTGCTGGATGTACTGCCGGAGAACCCGGGGCGTTTTCCAAAGGTGCTTGCCTGTTTCTACCGGGCGGATGAGACGCTTGCCGGATGGAACTACCGGAAAATGGAACCGGGAAAAAAGGTCGTATTCCGCCAGGATTACGGAGCAGATGCGCCGAAAGGAATTTATCAGGTCCGTGTCAGCGGGACGGACGTTCTTTACAGGATCGCGGCCGTGCCGGAGGAATCTTTCGGACTGATGCCGCTGCGCTGCCGGTTGCAGACAGGTTTTCCGGAGCAGTTCGCCAAAACTTTTTTCCTTGTCCCGGAAAATACAGGAAAACAGTTCTCGCTCTCTCATAAATTCGGAAATTATGTGTTGTACGGGCCGGATGGCGGCGTACTCTTCCGGAACAGGGATTACAATCGGTCTTCGCAGAAATTCGATTCCGCTCCGCTGAAGGGACGAATCCTGAAACTTTCGATGAAGGTGCGGAAGAACGCTCCGTTCGAATTCAACTGCACAGGACTGCCCCTGATTCTCTGTCCGGATGAGCCGACGGCAAAGGCAATCGGCGGTTCGCTTGCCGTTTCAAAGAGCGGACGGAGCTTCGCGTTCCGCTTCCAGGCGGAAATTGACGATTTCATCCGGAATCTGACGCGAAAAGAACTTGAGGTTCGACTGGTCCCGCCCTCCGCGATGAAGAAGGAATGGGAGAAGGAGCCACGCGCGGACGCGGCTCTGAATGGACTGTTCCGGCATTTGAATGCAATTCTTTCGGAACAGAATACAGATCCTGCGAGTCCGGAATTCGGAGGAACCCGGAATTTTGTCGCGCTGGCGATTGCCGCATCCCTGGATTGCCCGTTCAATCCGTACTACAGGGATCCGGCGGTAATCCGCCGGGCGCTGCTCGGGATTTTCAGCCGTTACCTCCGGCTGAAGGAAAACGGGACCATGCTGGATGTCGAAACCAATTACAGCGGACTCGACTGTTTTGAGGCGCATAAAATGGCTCAGGCGGTCTTTTTTCTCTCTCCGGTGGTTTCTCCGCGGGAGCGGCTGCTGCTTCAGGAGGGAATTCGCCGCATTGCGGACCGTTTTCCTTTTTTTCACGTCACATGTGAGAATCAGTCGTCGCACTGGCTGATGGTCTATCAGCATCTGGGGATGGCGAAAGTTCCCGGGGCTGATTATCTCAAGCTTGCCCGGGATTATGCGGCGAGTTTTGCCGATCCGGAGCAGACTCCGCACATCCGCACCGGATATTTGCAGGAGCGGTACGGTCCGGATGCCACTTATCAGGGGCTTGCCGCCTGCATGCAGAGCGTCTACTTCCGCTATACAAAAAATCCGGTGACGAAGGAACTTCTCCGGAAAATATACAATCTGTTCAATCATTCTGTTGCCCCGGAACCCGATGGGACCGTTTACGGGACAAGCGGATTTTCGCATCGGACTTTCGGGACATGGGTCCAGCGGCAATGGGGTGCGGGAACCGCAATGATGGCCGGGGAGCTGCCCGAAGCCGCCGTCTGGCACTCTTCGTTCCGGAAGGATAAAAGGAATCCTGCGGGAGCTCTGCGGGAACCCGGATCGGAATTTTACAAACGTTTTCCGCAATGGCTGGTCTATCCGGGAGAACTGCATACGAGTTTGTACAGCGGATATTTCTTCCCCTCGGAACCCTTGAAAAATGCGTTCTTCCCAATGGAATCGGAAGAAAAATTTATAAAGGAGTTCAACGGAGAGTTCCTGGCCCTCCGGAAAGAGGGATATTACGCGTTTGTCTATACGGGAATGACGAGTCCGAAATGGGTCCGGTCCTCGACGTGCCGGAAACCCGGATACCGGGATCACAGGAGCAGCTGGAATCCGGTTCAGGGAGTGCAGATGGTCTGGTCGAAAGAGTATGGAAGTCTTTTTACAACAACTTCGTGGAACTCCAACACCTATGCGATGACCGTTGCGGAACTGGAAGACGGAAGCGTATCGTTCCCGGATTACTGGACCTTACGGCATTCTTTCGATCGGAAAACGGGAGTGCTTTCGCTGTCAAACCGGATGTTCGATCTGCCGGCGGATGTCTCCAGAAAGATTCATTTCCGGGAAGGGGAGATCGAAATGGAACTGGAGGTCCGCAATACAGGAGCATGGCGTTCCCGCGGCTTCTGGGAGCAGATCCCGCTGCTGGAAAAGAGGGGGATGCGGATGGAGTATCTTGTCGACGGTGTCTGGCAGGTGAAGTCAGGGATTGTTTCCGCGGTCCGGGTGCTGAACGCCCGCGGGGCGGGATTCCTCATCTCGCTGAACGCTCCGTGTCCCGCGGCGGTTGGCGCAAAGCAGGAGAAGAACGGGCAGACATTGCTTCCGTTGAGATTTAGGCTCGGAAACTCATTCGACGCCGGACAGAATGTGCCGTTGAAATATACCATAAAACCAATTCGATAAAAGGAGAATCGTGATGCGGAGAAGAAATCATTTTACACTCGTTGAACTCCTCGTGGTAATTGCGGTGATTGCCATTCTAACCTCTCTGCTGCTGCCCGCTTTGGGAAAAGCGAGAAGAGCGGCTCAGGGAATCGCATGTACAAACAGCCTGAAAACCATTGCATCGGCTTACAATCTCTATTGCGACAACAACGATGATTATCCGATTACTCAGGAAGTCAAGGATCCGAAAGGCGGCGGCAATTATTACTGGACCGCCTGGCTGAGCGGCGAAATCTCGGGAAAATTCACAAAAGCTCCTCCTTATGTGTTTAATCCGATCTGTCCTTTAAAACCGGATGAGCTTTCTGTTTACGGATTTTCCTCCTATGGAAGAAATCCTTACGTCGCAGAATCGAAACTCAGCGGCGCATGGGGCGGGTACTATCGGAGGACCAGCATCAAGCGGCCGTCCATGACCATCATTGTCGGCGATAAAAAGTCGACCAATTCACAATATGAATACATGGCGAACATCGGTTATTTTCATGGGAATACCGTGAATATTACGGATGAACGTACCAATCAGGCGTTCTATGACGGTCATGTGCAGGTCATGACCAGATATAAAATGCAGTCCAAGCCGGGGGATACCTCTTTCGGCTGGCTCCGCATTCCTCAGACAGACCGGTTGTAATTGGGACGATTGACTCTGGAAAATGGCTGTGACTTTGCCCTTTGGACGATCAGCTCGTTCTGCTGATCCGGAGCATGCGCGGTCCTGTACCGGTTTTCGGTTCCTGCCCCGTGGGATGGAACAGTATTCTTAAAGAAAGGCGCCGGATCAGAATAGCCTGATCCGGCGCCGCAATTTCCGTTTGCTTTGTTATTTTGCTGAGGGTTCTTCTGCCGGAGTTTCCGGAGTCTGAGTTTCAGCGGCGGATTCTTTTTCGTCGACTTTGCCGAGATAGGCGGGGAGATCCAGTCCGGCCATATTGGCGATGTCATGCAGCGGAGGAAGACTCTTCACCATTCCGCTGAGGAAATTGGAGGTGGCGGTTTTGCCGTCTGCACTTTTGCCGCCGTCCCAGACGGTGACCTTGTCGATCTTGATTCCCTTGATCGCCTCGGCCTGCATCTGGACGAGCTGTTCGAGCTTTTCGATGATGAGCATTTTTGCTGCTGCATCCGCATTGTTTCCGCATGCGGAGACAATCTGGTTGAATCCTTCGCCTTTTGCTTTAAGGATTTCGAAGTTTCCTTTTGCTTCGGCTTCGAGTTTCATGAAGATGGCGTCGGCCTGTCCTTTGGCCTCCCGGCGCATTTTCTCGGCTTCGGCTTCCGCGCGGATGACCGTCTGTTCCTTTTCGATCTCGGTCTTGACGATGTCTTCCGCCTTCTGGCGTTCCATTTCCATTTTGGCTCTGGCGACCTGCGCGGTGGTTTCCGCTTCGAAGTCCGCCTGTTTGATCTTGGCTTCGGCTACGCGTTTGGCGACTTCGGCAAGACGATAGGCTTCGGCTTCCTGTTCGACTCTCTGCGCGTTGGATTTGGCGATTTCAATGGCGGAAAGGTTTTCGCCTTCGATGGCGGCGGCGTCTGCCTGTTTGACGGCGATACGTCTGTCTCTGTCGGCGGCGGCTTCTCCGGTGAGGGCTTCGGCTTCCGCCTGTTTGACGGCGATGCGTCTGTCTCTGTCGGCGGCGGCTTCTCCGGTTAGGGCCTCGGCTTCCGCCTTCTTGATGGCGATGCGTCTGTCTCTGTCAGCGGCGGCCTCTCCCGACTGGGCGATGGCTTCCGCCTCGGATACGGCAATACGCTGGACTTTGCGGGCTTCGGCTTCTCCGATTCCGCCTTTCCGCTCTTCTTCTGCGACGTCGACACGCGCTTTATTGACGGCTTCCGCTGCGGCGCGTCTTCCGATCGCGTCGATGTAGCCGCTTTCGTCCGTGATGTCGGTGATGTTGACGTTCAGGAGCTGAAGTCCGAGTTTATTGAGTTCTTCCGCGACGTTCTGCTCAATGTTCCGCAGGAAGGTTTCGCGGTCCGCGTTGATCTGTTCGATCGTCATGGAGGCGATCACCAGACGGAGCTGTCCGAAGATGATGTCCTTGGCAAGGTTGGCGATCTCGTCCTGTGTGAGTCCGAGCAGACGGTTCGCCGCATTTCCCATCAGCGCCTCGTCTGTGCTGATGCCGACCGTGAACACCGAAGGCACATTGATGCGGATGTTCTGATTGCACAAAGCGTTTGTCAGTCCCACGTCGATCTGCATCGGCTGCAGGGACAGGAACGCATAATCCTGAATCACAGGAATTACGAATGCGGCGCCGCCGTGGATGCAGCGTGCGGCCTTGTCGCCTCTTGTTTTACCGTAGATGACAAGCACCTGGTCCGACGGACATTTTTTATAACGGGTTGCAACTCCGATCATGACAACGAACAGGATGAACAGCAGGAACACCGTGATGATGATTCCTCCCGCGACTCCCGCCGCGATTTGAGCCAGCAATAAATCTGCCATGCGCAATCTCTCCTCTGTTTAGATTGGTTTTGCCGATGGATCATCGGGGTTCTCTGGTAAGATACCGAGTCCATTCCGGAAATCAAGCTGCTTTCAGGAAAAAATGGATTTTTTTGTCCGGATGTTTTTCCTGCCTGATTCAGCCGATCTCGAGTTCCTTTTCCATCGTGTTGAAGTTGCGGCAGCCGGTTTCGGTCACAGCGACGATATCCTCCAGTCGGATGCCTCCCCACGCGGGATCGTAAAGCCCCGGTTCCACGCTGACAACATTCCCCTTCACAAGCGGATTCGGGTTCAGGGGTGAAACGCGCGGGCCCTCATGGATTTCGAGCCCGAGTCCGTGTCCGAGTCCGTGAATGAAGCCGCAGGGGATGCCGTCGCGGTTCCGGCCGGTGGGGAAGCCGTCGGCAGCCATCGACTCCGCCGCCGCGATATGGACCTCCGCCGCACAGACCCCGGCCCGGATCATGGAGAGGGCGGTTTCCGAAGCCTTCAGCACCGCCCGGAACGCTTTCCGGACGATCGGAGAGGCTTTTCCTTTGCAGAAGGTGCGGGTCATGTCTCCCCAGTAGCCGCTGCGGTCGCTGCGGGGGAAGATATCGCAGACGATCGGCTCGCCTGCCTTCAGCGGACCGGTCCCCAGATTGTGCGGCTGGGAAGCATCCGCGCCGCAGGAAGTGATGGTCTGAGAAGCGGTATAGCCGCGCGCTTTCAGAAAACCTTCGATTTCCGACCGGAGCATATCGCATGTAAAAACTCTCCCGGAAAGAGTCAGGAATCCTCCGGAATTGATTTTTGCCTGGCGGATCAAGTCGCGGGCATAGCGCATGGAGTCCTCGGTGACGGATTCCGACCTGGCGATTTCCCGGAGTTCCGTTTCCGTCTTCACAAGACGCTTCGGCATGAATTCTCCTTTTGCCGGAAGGACGCCGATACCGTTGGCGCGCAGGAAATCCGCGGTTAAAAGCGGAAAATCTCCGGGGACATGCCATTCTGCGATATCGTATCGGCGCGAAAGATTCAGCAGGACGGCACGATCGGAACGGTCGCCGGAGTCGTCCAGGAAGGCTTCGCGATTCAGAACGGAGACCGTTTTCCGAGCCTCCTGCCTGCCCCGCGCATATTCCAGCTGGGAAAGAATAAGTCCTTTTTCCCGTCCGGCTTCGAAATAGATGACTTCATCCGGAGCATTGAATCCGCCCGCGTAAAGGATGTCCGCGGATACTGCCGGCGATGCGGCAATCAGTTTTCCCGTGCGTTTTTTCACGATAAATTCTTCCGAAAGGCGGATAAAATGGAAATCCGCCTTTATTTTAAGCAATTTGTGTTGTATATTTCCATAAATATAAACTGCTTTTGAAAAGTCGCAAATTAAATTGAGGTTGTAAATGAGTGTTTCTTATTTTCTGGCGATGGCATCCGTGCTGATTGTCTCCTATCTGATCGGTTCCATTCCGTTCGGCTTCCTGATCGGAAAACTGCGCGGCATTGACATCCGGGAGCACGGAAGCGGAAACATCGGGGCAACCAATGTTACCCGCGTCATCGGACCTCTTTACGGAAAACTCTGCTTTTTTCTTGATTTCCTGAAAGGAGTTCTGCCATCGGGACTGGTTCTTTTCCTGACGGACCATGCAAGTACGCTCGAAGATCCGTATCGTCTGCTTCCCGTACTGGCGACATTTGCGGTTGTCGCGGGTCATATCTGGCCGGTCTATCTCAAGTTCAAGGGGGGCAAGGGGATCTCAACGGCGGCCGGAGCGATTCTGCCGTTGTCCCCGTGGGCGGTTCTGATCGGTTTTGCCGCATGGGTGGTGGTGTTCAAGGCGAGCGGATATGTTTCGCTTGCGAGCATTACGGCGGCGGTGGTGCTGCCGGCATCGGCAGTTCTGCTTCGGCTGTTTCATCTTTCCAATGCCAGCATTGCCGCGATTGTTCTTTTTATTCTGCTGGGCATTCTTGCGATTCTGAAACATATGTCGAATATCAAACGTCTCGTGAATGGAACGGAAAACAGATTTTCTTCGGGAGATGACAAATGAAAAAAATCACGGTTCTTGGTGACGGCGGCTGGGGAACGGCTCTGGCGCTTACGATCTTGAAAAACAATCACGATGTGACTCTCTGGGGCGCATTTGAAGAGAATGTGGAAGCCATCCGGACCAGGCGAATCAACCGTTTCCTGCCGGGAGTCGAAATTCCCGCGAATCTGAAGGTGACCTCTTCGATCGGTGAGGCTGTCGATGGGGCGGAGATTGTTGTTCTTGCGTCGCCCTCGCAGTATATGCGCGGAACGCTGAACATGTTCAAGGAATATTTCGTGCCGGAGCGTCAGCTCCTGGTCAATGTGGCGAAAGGCATTGAAAATGATTCTCTGAAATGCATGCATCAGATCTGCCGGGAGGTCCTCGGCGAAGCAATGTATGCGACTCTTTCCGGACCGAGTCATGCGGAGGAGGTTTCCCGGAACATTCCGACTGCGGTTGTCGCGGCTTCCGTGGACAGCGCGTATGCAAAGACGGTTCAGGAGACGTTCATGACCTCCGATTTCCGGATTTATACGACCCGCGATGTCGTCAGTGTGGAACTGGGAGGGGCTTTGAAAAACGTTCTTGCGATTGCCGCGGGAATTCTGGACGGAATGAAGCTGGGGGATAATTCCAAGGCGGCTCTGATTACGCGCGGCATCGCTGAAATGGCGCGTCTGGGAGTGGAGCTCGGGGGAAAGCGCGAGACCTTTGCCGGCCTCTCCGGAATCGGCGATCTGATCGTGACATGCATGAGCTGTCACAGCCGCAACCGCCATGTCGGGGAGGAACTCGGGCGCGGCAAAAAGCTGGATCAAATCACTGCCGAAATGGGGATGGTCGTCGCGGAAGGCGTCAAGACCGCCATTTCCGCGCACATGCTCGCCGGGCGCAGACAATGCGAAACACCGATCATCAATGAAGTCTTCAACGTTCTCTACAACGATCTTTCTCCGAAAGACGCCGTCGTCGACCTTATGACCAGAACCGCTCGCGATGAGGAAGATTAGGGGCGATTTTCCTTCCCGGCGGCATCCGCGGCGGCTGGAACTTTTTCGCGGGAAAGATGTTCCTCTTTCCGATATGCCAGCGGGGAAAGTCCTGTTCCGCGGCGGATGAAACGGGAAAAGGAACCGATCTCTGTGAATCCGCAGCGGGCGGCCACTTCGCCGATCGGCAGATTGCTTCCCCGCAGAAGTGTTTTCGCCAGTTCAAACCGAAAATCCAGAATGCAGCGTCCGGGAGTCCGGCCGATCCGTTCCGAAAAAAGTTTTGTCAGGGTGGAGCGATGGACCCGCAGAAGGCCGCTGAGCATGGAAACATCAAGTTCGGGATTCGAGAGATTGCTTTCGATCAGTTCGAAGCACCGCTTCACGATCAGCCCTGAATGCACACCGTGTCCGGAACTGCCTCCCGCGCGTGCAAGCACTTCCAGAATCAGTCCCGCCATCGTCCGGATCTGGACGGGATCCGTATCACAGATTCCCTGATCAATCCGCCGGAACAGATCCTCCGGAAAGGCACAGGAGCTCTGAAGACGCGGATACCGGTAGGAGAGCATCACGGCTTCGGCGAACGGACCGTCGAAACAGAGCCAGCGGCTTTTCCATTCCGGGGAGATGCCGCGGAAAAAGTGCGGTTCGCCCGGCAGATAGTAGAACACCTCGTTTTCCCGGATCTGAAAGACCTCTCCGTACAGAGTCACTTCTCCGATTCCGGAGATGCCCCAGATCAGTTCGACAAACTGGTTTTTCATGTCCTGTGAACGTTCCGTCTCATTTTCTGTCAGGACTTTTTCTCCGGTGGAGTAAATCCGGAACGGCATCGGCAGCGATGCGGACGCGGATTCCAGACGTTTGTATTTGATTCCCGCCATCTTGTTCTTCTCCTGAATAATCAAACTGATAAAAAATTCGACAAAATGCCTGTTGTCAAAAAAATCCCGGTATACTATAATATATGCAGAATGAAAAACAAGAATCCTGTTTCATCTTTCTTCAGGATGTTTACCGGAGAGCTTTTCCGGACAGGATTTCCCGGTTTGATATTTTGTTGATGAAAGCGTCGGAAAGGAATTGAAAAATGAAAATAATCTCCTGTCGCCGGAACCCGCAGAGAAGAGAGCTGCTGCGGGGAAAACGGATGCGTTTCACATTGATAGAGCTCCTGGTCGTGATTGCGATCATTGCCATCCTTGCGGGGCTGCTGCTGCCGGTATTGAAAAAAAAAAAAAAAAAAGCGCAGAGCATCACCTGCCTTAACAATCTGAAGCAGTCCGGGCTCGGCCTGACCCTCTATGCCAATACGTTTGATGATTACCTGCCGTCACCGCAGGCGATGAAGGATGAGGCGGGAAATCCTCTGGAAAGCGGTTCTCTTTCCTGGGGAAGACGTCTTCTGCACACCGTGTACGGTCTTTCCGAAGGGCAGACCTGGGAAGCGAAACCGTATCGAAAATTCACCTGTCCGTCGACTCCTCTCCAGGAACGCTATAACGGCAATTCAATTTTTGCCGAGGAGATGTTCGGTATGAATCGGTATCTCGGCGGAGCGTGGAATTCCAGCATTGCCGTGAAGATCTCGCAGATCGGAAAGACCGCCCGGGACTGGCTCCCGGAGCGTCAGGCGGGATCGACCATTGTGCTTGCCGACAGTGTCCGGGAAGCTCCGCAGGGAACGCAGGTCTGTTTTTTCGGAACGAATGACGCAACCGTTTCCGTTCGCCACGATCTGAAGGCGAACGCCTCCCTGCTCGACGGCGGTGCCCGTGCTTTCTCCATCGGGCGCCTGAAATCCGAATGCCGCGGCACCGGAGCCCTCCGCGATGCTGCCGGTGTCATCGTAACGACTCTTTGATTTGCCGGAAAGGATTTTCCCGATATGATGCGAAACTGGATCACTGCATTTCTGCTGTTCTCTTCGATATCCTTATTTGCGGAACTGCCCGGCTGGGCACTTCCAACGCCCCGGCAGGAACTCCAGATTTCGGAAAACGGAACACGGACTCTTCTTCCGTTTGTCAAAACCGGAGAGGATGTTGTCCTGCTGGATCTGATGGCGGACGGTCTGAAAAAAACGGATATGTCCCGTACGGGAGACACGTTTCTCGCGACTCTGCATCTGCCCGGCGGCGTGCAGTTCCGTTCCAGTGTCACCGTTCGGAGTTCCGGACCGGAAAAACTGGAATGGAAGCTGCGTCTTTCCGCGGATCGTCCGCAGAAGGTGCGTCAGCTCTGGTTCGGACTCAATCTGAATCCTGCCATGAAAGGAAGGGAACTTGGGTTTACCGCAAGCACAGGGGAACGGGTACGGATTCCCGTTCCGGAGCCGGAACCGGGATTCCGGTGGATTTACAGCACACTTCACAATCGCCGGACGTTCCGGAGCCTGAGCATTCCGATGCGGCGCGGGGTTCTGATCGTCTCGGGATTTGAAACGCCTCTTCAGGTTGCGCGCCACGGGAAAAACGGAACCGGTATCCGTCTTCTCTGCGAGACGGGAGAGCGGCCCGTCAAGGAACTGACGGCAGCCCTGACCGTGGAATACCATCCCTGGGAGACACATCCGTTTTCCCTGCGGTCCGCGGCAAACATGGGATTCGCCGACCCGATTGCCAATGACCGGACGGGCGGCTGGACCGATCAGGGGCCGGAGAACGATCTTTCGCCGATGCGTTCCGGCAGACTGTGCTTCGGAGAGATCCCGTTTGAGATTCCCGATCCGGAAAAGAACGGGGGGAAGTGCTGTCTGGTGTTCCGCAACCGGGCACGTCCGCACTTTCTCCGGAGCGCGGAGATCCCCGGGGAGGGAGCGGTAATCGACTATCTCTATCTTCTGAATGCGGCGGCGTGGGTGCGGAACGGAGCGGCGGCGGGAACGATCCGCATCCGCTATCAGGACGGAAGCTCCCGGGAAATTACCGTGACCGCAGGGCGCGATGTGGGAAACTGGTGGATGCCTGAGGATCTGGAAAACGGAGCGGTCGTCTGGCGTGCGGAAAACCGGTCCGCAAAGATCGGACTCTATCTCAGCCGGTTTGCCGTGGAGCCGAAACCGATCCGCTCCCTGGAACTGACCGGAGGGGAAGAGACCATGTGGATGCTCGTCGGAATGACCGGCGTCCGGGGAAAAGGAATTCCTTTCCTTACGGAAGCCGTCCGGGAGATTCCCTGCGAAATTCGTCCCGGAAAGGTATGGAAGCTCTTCCGCTGGTCAAAGCATGTGGAACCCGGAAGCGCTCTGGACTTTTCAGATTTCAGCAAACACGCTCCCGCGGGAAAATACGGACGCGTCATCATTCGGAACGGGCGGTTTTCTCTGGAGAAGCGTCCGGAAATGCCGATCCGTTTTTTCGGAACGAACGTGCCTTACTGGGGTTCCATGTTCTCCACGGACCGGGAACTGGATGTGCTTCCGCGGCGGTTGCGTGCCGTCGGATATAATGCCGTCCGGTTTCACCATTTTGATGAATACATTGTGGAAAAAGGAAAAAGCCTGGTCCTGAAGAAAGCAAAGATGGACCGCTGGCACAAGACGTTTGCACGGTACAAGGAACTCGGATTCTACATCACACTGGATCTGTTTACGCTCCGGCGGGACGGGTTCTCACAGCCGGCGGTTTCTCCGGACGCCTTCTTTCAGAAAGCGCTGATCCTCTTTGATCCCGTCGCCAGAGAGGAGATGAAGGAGTTTACAAGACAGCTTCTCGGGAGCGTCAATCCCTATACCGGAATGACGACTGCGGAGGACCCGGCGCTCCTGTCGGTCGGACTCGTGAACGAGGACAAGATGTTCACTCCTCACAGGATTCTGCAATACAAAACGGAAGATCCGCGGATGTCCGCGCTTCTCAAACGCGGATTCGCCGACTGGTGCCGGAAACACAATCTTCCCGGGGACACGGTCCCGACGGATCCGGCGTGGGCTCACTACTTTGCGGATACTCATCTGGAACTTTTCCGCGAGTTCAAGGCCCTGCTGAACGAACTGAACTGCAAGGCGCCCGTCTCCGACATCTCTTCCGGATATGAATACATCCTTGCGCCGATCCGGAACCGGTTCGACTATACGGATCTTCACTCCTATCACGATCATCCTGAATTTCCGGGTGCGAAATGGAAACCTCCGATGGAATTTGAAGATGTCAGCGGAATTTCCGTTCATGCGCGTTCCCCGCTGGATGCGGCCGCCTGCCGGATTCTCGGCAAACCGTTTCTGCTCACGGAGTGGCATTTCTGCGCTCCGAATTCCTGGCGTTCCGAAAGCGGCGTCCTGATGGGGGCGCTCTCCGCCTTCCAGGGGTTCGATGGAATCTTCGATTTCTGGGGACTGCCGGATACCGGAAGCGGAGGCATCGTCGAAGACGAACCGGTCTCGCAGGGAATGGGGGTTTTCGATACGTTGAACGATCCGATCTCGTTTCTTTCCAGCCGGATCATCAACTTTTTCTATCTGCGGGGCGATGTGGCGGAAGCGGAAAAAACGATCGCTCTGGTCATTCCGGAAAACGTGCGGGAGCGGACGTATGCTCTGGATTACAGATACTGGAAGCGTTCCCGGAACGCCATACCGCCGGACGCCTTTTTGCGGCTCGGACTGCTGTATAAGATCGGAATCCGCATCGGCAGCCGCGCAGAAAAAAAGGGGGAGTTTTTTGCGGATCAGGTTGCCGCTTTTGCGAAAGCGTCGGAAGAGGAGCCGGATCTTTTCCTGAAAAAAGCAGGGGCGCCTGTCGCGGATGAGCGGACTTCCTCTACGGGACAGATCTCGTTTCATCCCGGGAAAAACCGTTTCCAAGTCGTTACCCCGAAAAGCGAAGCGCTGATCCAGGAGGAGAAGGAGAATTGCGGAAAGGCGCTCTCCGTCAGGGAGAATACAACCTTTTCCACCATTTTCGCCGGAAGTCTCGACAACCGTTCCCTGACGGAGAGCCGGCATATTCTGTTTCTCCATCTGACCGATATCAAACCGGGAAATGTCCGTTTTACACGTCGCGGGACACGTCTCAGGATGTATGGCAAAGGAGCCTATCCTTATCTTCTGAAAACCGGATCGGCGGAGATTTCCCTGAAAAACCGCGCTCCGGGGAATGCCGTCCTCTTCGCCCTGGATGTCTCGGGCAGACGCCTGAAGACCATTCCGTTCACCGAACAAAACGGAGTGATTTCATTTTCTGC
>CALXMJ010000333.1 GCA_944389445.1 uncultured Victivallales bacterium
TCTGCTGCATGTAGACACGGTCATCGTTGGAGATTTTCTCCTGCTTGTCGAAGTTTGTCAGCATTCCGCTGTAATTCGGCAGAAGATACGCGCCCTTTTCCGTCGAGGCGAATTCCAGAAGCGAAGGAGCCACACCGATCCGCATCAGACGCCAGGTGTTCCCGTTCGTCTCCACGATCGCCCCGGCATCAATGGCAATCCGGAGGCGTTTTCCTTCACAGGACAGTTTCACCGAAACCAGAATCCCATGCACCGGATCATAGAGATCCAGCGCCGCCGCGCAATCGGTACGGTATTTCAGGAAAACCTGCAATTCCGTCTGAACAGCGTTTTTCTTCTCCGGCCTGTGATACAGTTCCAGTGCAAGCAGTTTCTCAAATTCGACAAACCGCTCCGCGAACTCCAGCCGGATCCCCCGCTCTGCAATAGTGAACAAAATCTTCATTTTTCCCATAACATCCAGAAATTTGATTATTCTGAAATAAATCTGCCGGTTTTCAACATGTTTTTCCTTCCCGGATAACCGCCGTGATTTTCTGAGGGACCCGTTTTCTCCCGCGAATCCGCGCCTCAAGTTCGTCGAAGGTCTCCCGGGCGAAATCGAAGGGAGCCACTTCCAAAGTCGTCAGCGGGATATGCGTCAGCGGCTCCCGCCCCCGGTTCATGTGCGTAATGATGGCGAGCTCCTCCGGGACCCGGATCCCCAGCTCCATGGCGGCATACCAGACCCCCCGGAAAATACAGTCGTTGCAGAGCAGAAGCGCCCGCGGACGCACTCCGCGCTTCCACTCCTGCTTGAACTTGACATAACCGTAGAGCTGAAGCGGACGCATTACATAATACCCGATCTTCTCCGGCGCAAGTTCGTATTTTCTAAGATAGCTTCCGATCATCTGTTCAAGTTCCGGCGTCGTCTGAGTATAGACTGTTTTACTGCCGGAGTTCGCATAGATCCGGATGTTGTCATATCCCCGTTTCAACAGATAATCGAGCCCGAGCGAAAGAAGCTGAAGATGGTCATGCACAACGGCGTTCGCATGGGCGATCGGGCAGATATTCTCCAGATACTCCTTCGCGGCAAAACTGGAACAGAAATCAATCACGCCCCCGAGTTCCCCGGCGTCGACAGCCTTCCGGAGGTCGTAGAGCGCGGTGTCGCCGAGCCCTTCGCGAACCGTCATGAAAATCTTTGTCTTCCACCCCCGGCTCTCCGCATACTGGATCAGCTCGCTGAGATAAACCGGGAAAAACGCAAGGTTGTTGTCCTTGAAAATTTCCTTGCCGAACACAATGCCGATGGTGTTGCCGTGATAGGATCCGCGCACAAAGGTCCCGCGTTTCGGAGCCCGGCTGATGAGCCCCTGATTCATCAGGATACGCAGACTCTGCTGAATCGTATCGGGATTGACGCCGAACTGCCTCGAAAGCTCCGTCGTCGGAGGAAGCTTCACCCCCGGCTTGAGGCGGCCTTCCCGGATCTCCGTCTCAAAATAGGTCGCAATCTGCTGATACAATGTGTCGTTTCGTTTCAGGGCAATCATTCTATTATACCGTATTATACTGTTTTACTACATTATACCATATAAATAATTTTTTGTCAATCCCTCTTTGCCGGGAAATCGGAAAAAATAAGGAAAAAAATCTTTGGAAAGAGGTCTGAAGGGGGCGGCAATCAGAGAATGCTGAAATTATTGATGAAAACGTTTTCGGGCGGCGCACCATTTTCCAGCGATTCCGCGATTACAGATGCCGCCATGCGGCCGAGAGCTTCGGCATCGTACGTCATCCGTCCGAGAATACGGATCTCCGGAAACATCTCCTTCAAGCCGGATGGCAAATCCGGAGAATTGCGCAGCAGCACCGCCGGACGACGGCTTTTCGGCAACTGCATCAGCAGTTCAAATACAGGACGATAAACGCGAAAACCGCCTTCCAGAATCAGCACGTCGATTTTCTGCTTGCGAATCCGCTTCAGCAGCAGCGAGGGAATCTGACGGGACAGCAGACAATTCTCCTCGGGCATGAAAATACCATATTTCCGGAAATGACGGTTCAGCATCACATCGACGAATCCGAAATAGCCGTCGATCAGCATCGGATTCCGAAACCCTTTTGCCGCAAGGAAATCGACGATAACCGCACTCTCCTGAAAAAGATCATGCTGAACAATCGGCACGCCTGCTTTCCTGCATTCCGCCTCCTGACGATAATTCCGGAAACCAGTTGCCACAATGGGAAATCCATACCGGGTCCGAATGCGGGAGAGCTCCTCAATCAACTTCGACTCCGGATCAATGCAGATCACACCGCTGATATTGTATATGACAAGCTTCTCGTAAAGCTTCTCGATCAATCCGCTCTGGATGATGTGCTGCTGGTACTGAAGAGAGCGCAGTTCCATCAGAATGGCGGACAACTCTTCCGCACGAGTGACAAAAGGAGATTCCGCACCATCCAGCAGCATCAGTCCGATCTTTTTGCGGCTCCTCACCGGCGGGGGGATCAGGGTGCCTCCGCGTCCGCGGGAAGCGGAAGCAAGGCCGTGAGTGCAAACGGTCTTCAGCGCCTTTCCGTAGGTCATGCGCGAAACGTTCAGCCGACGGCTCATCTCCGGCGCGGGCGGCAGTTTGCCTCCCGCCGGATACTCCGTCTTGATGATGGCTATCAGCTGGGTCAATGCATTCCAGTAGGATGAAGATTCATTTTTGATTTTCGCCATTTTTCCGCCGATCTTTTTTTTACAGTAATCCCCATTCCCGGAAATAGCAAAAGGAAAAGCGCTTTATTTGAAAAAAATTTCATTTCCCTATTGACAAAAATGGCATAATGATCTATAATTAAATATGCTGAAAAAACAAATTCTCGCGAAAAATTATTGATGAGACTCTCCGGAGAAGACAAAAATGAGCAAGAAAAATTTCACATTGATAGAACTCCTCGTCGTCATTGCCATTATTGCGATTCTAGCAGGACTTCTGTTGCCTGCTTTGAATTCAGCAAGAAGCAAAGCCAGAACCATCTCCTGCCTGAGCAATGTCAAACAAATGGGAACTGTCGGACTTCAGTACTACAACGACTTTGACGGGGCCCTTCCCAATTATTATCTCGCACTCCAGGACTATTCCGGAAGCGGACAATGGGACGGCAATTCCTTTCTCGGACGAGACGTTCCCCTCTTTTACGCCGGCAAATTCAACGATAAAACCAAAACGGACAACAACATCGCCAAGCAGCGGGAAACCAACGTGTTCTGGATTTGTCCGGAAACGACCCCCGAAACCGAGTATGTCTCAAGCTATGCCTTCAACAACCATCTGATGAAAGTGGATACCGCAAATCAGCTGAACCGCTATTTCACGCGCAATGCAAAATCCTGCAAGATGCCGAGCCGGAACATGCTTGTCTGCGAGAACGTGGGCTACCGCAGCGATCCGAACTGGGAATGGCCCCCTTCCGGTTCAGGCAATGAGATCGGCAGATGCGTCTATTTCCGTCACGCAGAAAAAACCAATGTCGCCTTCCTCGACGGTCACGCCGAAACCCGGACCATGTACAAAATCCCGACCAAATACAATCCGAACTGGGACCTCATGGGATTCGGCGATCTTGCCACAAACTGCGCCTCCACCTTCTTCTGGAGCGACGGGAAACACAACACCGAGGACTGGGCCGCCAAAATGAGAAACGCCACGGGGTTATAATCCCGCACCATTTGCATTTTATTATCAACACGAACATACCAGGGTGTACTTATGAATTCATTTCTGCTTTCCGGACTCTCCTTTCTCTGTTTGGGAATCACCGCTTTTGCCGCTCAGCTCCCCTATTCCGGAGTGGTCAAAGGCGGAGTCCCCTCCGACTGGACCATGCGCGGCGGCTCCGTCGGCACGGGTCCTTTCGGAGAACCGGTCATCTCCCTCACTAAAACGGATACCAAAGGCTCCTCCACGCTGAGTTACATGGGATTTCTCAATCCGGGGGAACGAAAGCAGATGAAGCTGGTCTACCGGAGCAATCTGGCGAACTCCAGCCGCGACCGCGGAGCCTGGGTCTTCGTGGTCTGGCTGAACAAGCATGGACAGGGAATCAAAAACGAATATTTCATTCTCAAGGAGAGTGCAAACTGGGTGGAGCGCACCCTTGAGTTCTCTCCAGCGCCGAAAGAAGCGAACCGGATCAACATTCAAATCCGCGTTCAGGAACGGGTCGGAACACTGACTCTGAAATCGGTTGAACTCTCGGATCTCCGGACGCCGGTGCAAAAGAAAATCACGGTTCACGAGGATTCCGATTACCTCAATTCCCTGCAAAAAATCGCCGAATATGAGCTTGTCCGGGAAGCCGGGAAAAAACCGTACCTGAAGGGCGCCGGAGAAACCATTCAGGCGGCCGACACAAAAAATGGAGCGCTTCCGGCGTCATTCCGTCTGCCGGAACGGTTCTGCAATCATCCGGACCTGATCTATGTCATTCAAGTCAAATTCCATTACAATCAGGAACAGGGACAGAAAACGGTCGGCATTTTCCAGACCGGGCGCTGCATGCACGGTCAGACGCCGAATTCCCTCGGATTGAATATCTGGGAAGGCAAGAGCTACTTTGCCCGTCTCATCGGAAAGGTTCCCGGCTCGACCGCGCAAATCCAGCGCCAGAATTTCCGGGCCGCCCCCGGTGAGCAGATTTCCTCCACGCTGGTGGCCGCTCCGGACAAGCTGATCCACTTTCTGGACGGAGCCAAACTCGGCGAGACGAAAACCAAAGCCCCCTTCCTCTGGCAGAAAAATCAGCTCTTCTGGATCGGCTCGGAGGACAAGGGACTCAGCGAACTGCCCGGAGAGATCGACTCCTTCAAACTGGGGATCTACAAGCGTCCTTTCGACCTGAAGCAGAGCGGTTCCGCCTGGTTCTATGGAAAAGGTCCGCATAAAATTGTCCTCCACCTGCGCGGAACACTTCCCGGAAATACAAAGCCGGAAGTGCGTCTCAACGGTCTCGACGAAAAAAAAAAGTTTCCACCTCTCAAACCTGAACTCTCCCGCGGAACCTTCACCGTCCCGCTTCCGGCCGATCTGAAATTCGGTTATTATGAATTGAACGTAAAAATCGGCGACTACCGTTTCCAGCATGCATATGTAATCGTTCCGGAAAAGGCGAAACGCACAGCGGGCCTTGCCTCGCCGTTTGCCGGATGCCAGGGAGTTCGAACCGCTCCGGAACAGCAGACTCCGGAAGAAATCGAACAGTTGATGCGTTTCCTTGCCGAAGCGGGTATTTCCCATTTCCGCTTCTGGCTTCCGTGGGATTCCATTCAGGATCAGAATCAGAAGTATCATTTTGAAGGACTCGACAGAATTGTCCGGGAAGCGGAAAAGAACAGGATCAATCTGTATGTGATTTTCACCGGCGGAAAATTCGATTATCAGACAGGCATCAAATCGAC
>CALXMJ010000334.1 GCA_944389445.1 uncultured Victivallales bacterium
ATGGAAGATGCAATTGAAATCGTTCGATGAGCTTTCTTCCATGCGGAAACTGCCGCACCGGACCCCGGAACAGCTTCTTCTCAAGCAGGAGTTCCTTTCGCATGTTGCCGAAACCTATTTTTCCACGATCCGCAAAGCGATTCGGGAAGTCGATCCGAACCATCTGTTTCTCGGCTGCCGGTTTGCCGGAGTCTCCTCCAACCATGAGCGGGTCTGGCGGGCGGCGGGCAAATACTGCGACGTGGTTTCGTTCAATCAGTATCCGATTGCGGATTTCGACCGCAATCAGCTCTGGATTGATGACCGGGAGCTTACCGAAGCCTTTGAGCAGGTGCACCGCTGGTGCGGACGCCCCCTGATGATTACCGAATGGGCGTTTCTCGGGCTGGACAGCGGACTGCCATGTCAGTACGGCGCCGGGCATCGTCTTGATACGCAGAAGGAACGCGCCGCAGCCGCCGAACTCTTTCTCCGGACCACAATGACAATGCCTTACATGGTCGGCCTCAACTGGTATAAGCACGGCGACGATCCGAAACTGGGAATCCGGCGTAATTTTCCCGAAAACAGCAACTACGGACTGGTGAATGTAAACAATGAACCCTACACGGAATTGACCTCGATGTTCCGCCGGGTTCATTCCGACATAGATGCCTCCCGCCGGATCAAACCGGAGAGACTCTCCCTCCCGTACAGAGGCTTTCTCTATGAAACTCTTGCCGCCGTACCCGCGGGGAAAAAACGGATCGCCTCTTCTTCTCTCCGCATCTCGCGCGACGGCATCGGAAACGGGAACGTCATGCTTCGATACGATGGAAAAACTCCCCGGATCGCCTATTTCCGCGGAAAGGAGAAAATCGGGGAAATCGCTTTCCTTCTGCGTTATCAGAAGAAGAACGGCAAAAACGACTGGGTCTATCTCTCCCGTCTTTCCGATCTCAAAACGAAGCGGCTTGCTGAAAGCGCGGAACTTTCATTGACCGGAACGGGCAGATGTGAGGACGGAACGTTCCGTTTCTCTCTCCGTTTCCTGCTTCCGGAACAGGGATCACATGTGATAGCGGAAGTCCTTTCTGTCCGGAATGAAGGAGCGAAGCCTCTGCGGGTGCGCGGCATCTATTTTTCCGCCTTTCCCGCTTTTGCGCCGGAGATTCGGGAAAATCCGCCGCTGGTCGGTTTGAATCTGTATCGGAAATGGTCCGCATGGCATCGCGCTGACGGCGTCTGGTTCGGGGCCGCGTCCGGATTTACCCGGGTTCATTTCTGTTTCTACCGCTCTCCGGATGGTGTACTTCACCCGGATGGATACCATCCGCTGGTCCGGACTTTCCGTCCCGGAGAGATTTGGAAAATGCCGGAACCATGTTATATTTTTATATTCTCCGGGCGCGGCGATACTGCCGCCTGTGCGAAGAGACTGATCGCTCGGGATCTCCGGTCCGAATAAGGCGCGGGGAATCCTTTGCAGCGGAAATGTCCGATAAGGGAAAAAAGGAGGGACTGGTTATGAGACGTGGGGAGCGCTGGACTCCGGAACAGGCATGGGAGTGGTACAACAGCAGAGCATGGATGCGCGGCTGCAACTATCTGCCGTCCGATTGCTGCAACCGGATTGCCATGTGGCAGTCGCTGGATTTTGAAGAGCATCTGAAAACCGTCGATCGCGAACTGGCGCTGGCTGCCTCGATCGGTTTTAATTCCATCCGCGTGATTCTCGAATATCTTGTTTTCGAGCAGGAGCGCGACTCCTTTCCGGAACGGTTCGAACGTTTTCTTGCCGTAGCGGCAAAGCATGGCATCTCGGTGATGGTCTGTTTCGGAAACGACTGCACGGTGCCGAAAAATGCACAATACCGGGCGCCGCATCTCGGCGTGCAGGAGTATGACCTCGGATATCATGGCGGACGGAAGAACTCTCCGCATGGGAGCAATCCGGGTGCCGTCGGATACAGTATTCTGGACGATCCCGCGACTGCGGAGGGATTCTTCCGCATGGTGAAAGAATTCATTACACGTTATGCGGAGGATTCCCGAATCTGCGTATGGGATTTGTTCAACGAACCGGGGAACAGCGGCCGCGGCGAGATTTCCGTTCCTCATGTGCGCAGAATTTTTGATGTTGCCCGCGAATGCGCTCCCGAACAGCCTTTGACGACAGGCGTCTGGCATCCTCTGCTTTCCGCGACTCCGGCGGAGCTTCTCGCTCTGGAGCTTTCCGATGTCATCAGCTATCATTGCTACGCAAACTACGATGTGAATATCCGGGTGATTGCATCATTGCGGAGTTTCGGACGGCCCCTGCTGAATACGGAATGGCTTCACCGGCCGCTTGGCGATTCGGTGGAGCTGCTGTTCCCTCTGTTTTTCCTGGAGCGGATCGGGTGCTGGAACTGGGGGCTGGTCGCCGGGCTTTCGCAGACGTATGAGCCCTGGGAGAGCATCTGGAGAAGAATAGACTCCGGCGAGGCGAATATCGATGTGACCAAATGGCAGCATGATCTGTTCCGTCCGAACCTTCGTCCGTATGATCCGGCGGAAATTTCAGTGATCCGCCGCTACTGCGGACTTGCCGATGCGGAGAATGCATCTCCTGCATCCTGCAATGGAGAAAAGCAATGATTCAGATCACTCCCCGGGAGCTTTATCCGCTTTCTCCCTATCTTTACATGCAGTTCGCCGAGCCGCTGAGCAATGCGGACAGTTCGGTTGATGCCGCATGGGATTACGTCGGCAACCGCTGGCAGCCGGATGCGGTCGAGATCCTGAAATCGCTGGCTCCGCCGATGATCCGATGGGGCGGCTGTTTTGCCAGTTACTACCATTGGCGGGAGGGGGTCGGTCCCCGCAATCGGCGCAGGCCGATGCTCAATCTCTGCTGGGATGGTGTCTATTCCAATCAAGTCGGCACGGCGGAATTCGTGGAGCTTTGCCGTCTGCTCGGTGCGGAACCCCTGATGTGTGTCAACATGGAATCCGACGGCCGCCGGACCTGGGCGGAGCCGTTTCCCGGGGCAAACCGCCGCGGTTCCGCGCGTGAGGCTGCGGAGTGGGTCGCCTACTGCAACGAGCCCGAACACAAGCTCCGTTCCCGTCACGGCGCGCCTGAGCCTTACAATATCCGTTACTGGCAGATCGGCAATGAGACAAGCTACGGTTACCGGGAAGCCGCCGGCAGACGAAAATTCGTGCGCGATGGCTTCTCCTGCAAGGAGGCAATTGCGGTTTCCCGGCGCTTTGCCCGGGCAATGCGGAAGGTCGATCCGAACTTGAAACTGATCGTATGGGGCGATGACGGCTGGGCTCCGGAGATCTGCGGAGAACTCGGCGATCTGATGGATCTTGCCGCTTTTCACTGTCATTTCCCCTGCGGGCCCGGGGATGAAGGCCGCGTCCTTGCGGAACGGTATGAGCATCAGGATCCCGGAGCGGTCTGGTTCCGGCTGATGAGTGCTTCCGCTGTTCTTGACCGGAAGATTTCGGAGATGGCGGAACAGGTGAGGCCTTTTGGAAAACGCCTCGCCATGACGGAAGGGCATTTCTGCATTGATGACGGACGCGACCGCGGCGATGTGCTTTCCTGCTGGGCGGCGGGTGTTGCCTATGCTCGGAATCTGAATGTGATTGCCCGTCACGGTGATTTGCTGGAGATCGCCACCAGCGCGGACTTTTTCGGGAACCGCTGGCGGGTCAATGCCGTTATGCTTCCGACTCCGGCGTATGCGGGAAATGCATATCTGATGCCGGTTGGCGAAGTGATGCGCCTGTTCCGGCATCATTCCGGCGCATGGGCGGTTCCGGTGACATGTTCCGATTCTTCCGCGGATGCAGCGGCTTCGATGTCGGGGAACACGGTGTATCTGCATCTGGTCAATACGTGTCCGGACCGTTCGCTGGCGCTGCCCCTGCGGGTCGCCGGACGGGCTGTCGCATCCGCGACCGCCTGGGAGATTTCCGCCGATCCGTGGCTGGAGACCGTCGGCTTGAATCCGCATTGTTTCGAGCCGCGGAAACGCCGGATTGATCTGGCATCCTACCGTCTGCCGCCTGCCGGAGTCGCCGCTGTCGAACTGGAGTTGGCGCCGGAGTGTTCCTGATCCGTGCGGAAAAGGCGGTTCTTTCGTTTTTCCGCCGCGTTCCAGAGCAGCGGGGCGAGAACCGAGGCGAAGCCGTGACAGCAGCTCGCCGTCGGAGTTTCCTTTTCCCATAAAGTGCCGGTCTCTTTCGTCATGTGGAGGAGTTTTGCCGTGCTTTCCCGGAGAAGCTGTTCTCCGCGTCCTGCTGACAGCAGGCTTCTGAATCGGAGAATCAGTCCGATGAACATGGCTGCCGGAACGATTGTTTCCATGCGGTCGCCATCCAGAAGATGCTGTTTCCACGCGGTGAATGCGGCGGTGCCGGGGAGGGGGGAGAGGCAGAAGTCCGCGTAATACTGACAGATTTCACTGATGTTTCCGGTTCTGTGCAGTTCGCCGTCGATCCGTTCTGCATTGTCATGAAACCACGTTCCATCGAATGCATTCCTCAGGATGGCTTCGCGAAGACGTTCCGATTGTTCCAGAAGAGCGGGAGCCTTATAGAAAATGCCTGCCTCGTTCAAACATTTCATATAGAGCATGTTTGTCGGGAAATGGACTCCCCGGAAAAACTCTCCGGCATCGGACCATTCGATGAAGTTCCAGCCGGGGAGATTCTCCAGAAATCCTTCCCGGTTGAGGTATTGTCCGCATCCGTCCAGGAACCGGAGGAGACGCGGCCGGATCGCTTCCGTGAAATCCGTACCGCCTCTCCGCCTTTTTTTGTCGAAGATTTCAAGAAAGAGCCAGAAGGGCCACTGGGGAAGAAACGTGTTCCGCGGATTGTCCGACGGAAAGCACATGGGGATCATCCACGGTTCCGGAAGGGGATATTTTTCCGGAAGAATGAAATTCTCCAGAAAATCGTCTTCCGCATCGGTGCGGCCTGTGAGGAAATATTCCGTTTCCGCCATAAAGTAGCTGTCGCAGAGCCATGCCGCGCGTTCTCTTCCGGGACAGTCCATGAAGACGTCCACGCAGTTCTGCCGGAAGGTTTCGCAGGCGGCGGAATAAACAGCTTTTTCCCTCGTGGTGAACATTGATTCCGGCGGACGCGGCAGAAAATGCGATGCGTCAAAGGCGTACTCGCGGAGAGAGACGCGATGGATTTTGAGATTTCCTTCCGTCACCGCAAATGCCGCACAGCGCATCGCATACGGTTCAAAACTTTCAAACACGACTCTCCTGCCGGCGGGAATCCGGAGCCGGATGAAATTGTTTGCCCAGTACGCCCGGTGCGGATCGTATGTGCCGCGGATCAGGAGTTCATCCCATCCGATCAGCAGTTCGGCATCCTGTTCCGCTTCGAGTTCTGCAATGAGAAATCCGCTGTACAGTTTTCCGAAATCGTAGAGACGATAGCCGTCGCCGGAGCCGCCGATCCTGCAGGTCTCCAGCAGTTTAAGGGGGATCGTTTCTTCCGGATCGGCATTCCGCGCATCCAGGGCCGCCGAAGCCGTTAGTCCGGCGTTGTGAATTCTGGAAAGATCGGGCAGGGGGGCCCGGCGGGGAATGGTCCGGGGGGGAAGCGGAACGGGTTCTCCCTTCACCTCCTCCAGCGGAGGATTCTTCTGCCGGAACCAGTCCGCGGCGTCCGGAGAGTGCGTGAAATCATACTGTTCCATCAGGTCCCGCTGATGGGTCAGTTTCGGAACATTCCATTTCCGGAACGGGAGACGGTAAAGGCGGAAGGTTTTTCCATCTCCGGTTGCGCCGAGGAGTTTTCCGTTCCGGCCGAAAAATGCGGCCTTCAGGAAAGGCTGCTGCTTCGGATAATAGAAATTCGCCGTTGCATAGGCAACGACTTCGATCGAAACCGGAGATCCCGCTTCGGCGCTGACCGGAATCCGGTCGATGCGGGCGAATCCCAGCGGAGCGCGCGCCGGCCCGTATGCGCAGACTCTGCCGTTGAGCCGCAGACGGTATACGGATGCCGCCGCCAGACGGATTTCCAGCGTTCCTTCCGGCAGAAGCGCAACAAAGCCGAGCGTCGGTTCATTTGCAGACCATACTCCGGAAATCCGATTCCATTCCGAATTTGATGTCATTGATTCTTCCATGAGATTTTTTCCATGCTGTTTTGCTGTTGCAAATGCCGAACGCGGAGTTTGGTCCTGCGTGTCCGTTTGTGAAATGGAGCCGCATCCGGTGCATTGTTTGAGTGTTCTTATCATATATATAGAATTTTTCCGGAAAACCGCAAGAGTTCAGGGATGCATTTCGGAAGAGATTTCCCGAAAAAAACGGTTTATGTATATTTTATAAATCTTTTTTCTGTATTGTGTATTTTTGTTTTATCCTTTATGCAAAGAGACGGGATTGATAATGGAAAGAATTATTTCAGACCCGAAATCAGCTCTTTGAAACAAGCGGATCCGTTTCATTGAAATAAAGCTTGTTTTCCTTTGTCGAAGAGAAATGAATTTTAAAATGCACAAATAAAATTTAATGAAATATAAATGCACAGAAAAACAAAAAAGATGAAAGAAAAAAAACGGTTCTGCGATTGCTTTATCTTGTCAATCACGGGATTTCTGATATAATATTCTGTAGAAAGTTCATAGAAACGGATGCGACTGTAAAAACCGCAACGCCAAAGGAACGCATCCTTTGCCGTTCAATATGGGAGAAGAATACATGGATTCGGAACGTTTTTTGAACAAGCCGATGTTGTCGGATGAGATGGAGACCGGTTCGCTGCGGAAGGGTGGTTCGTTCAAGGCGAAGACTCGTTTGGAGAAGAAGCGGGAGGAGTGCTGCGGGAGGAGTGCCGGAAGGTCCGTGGAATTTCATCCGGAGTTTTTTACGCTGCTGGAGCTCCTGATAACCATCGGAATCATTGCGATTCTCGCTGCGCTTCTGCTGCCTGCGTTGAATTCGGCAAGGGACAAAGCGCGCGGTGTAGCCTGTCTTTCGAATCTGAAACAGTGCGGGGTGGCGATCCATTCCTATGCGGCGGACAACAATGATTTCATCACATTCCGCGAAGCCGGAACCGGCTGGGTGTCTTTCTTTGCGAATGTTCCGGACGAGCGCCTTGCGAACCGGCCCGACAGCGGTGCCAGATATCTGACTTCCAACTGTGCGCTCTGTCCGGCAGTGAAGCCGGGGAAATACGATGTATCCTCAAAGGACACCGCAAAAGTTTCGTATGCCTACAATTATTTAAGCCGGGTCGCGCGCGGGTCGTTCAACGTTGCTGAAGGCGAATATGATCTGATCTTCCGTCTCCGGGAGCCGAGGCAAAGCCTTGAGGCGATCAAAAAAAGCATTACGACCATGAACCGGGATTGTGATACTCTGGTGCTTCTGTTTGATTCCTGGGCGGTCGGACAGCAGTCACAGTGGTCGTGGGGATCTCCGCAGCCGACCCTTTCCGATACGGATTCCACTTTTGGGCTTCATCACAGCCGGCGCGGCAACGCTCTGCTTTCCGACGGGAGTGCGCTTTCGTATGACCGGGTCGGCGTCTGGATGCATCCGGGATTCAGCATGGTGGCTTACGGGGAGGCATCGGAGTTTGTTTCCTCCCATTGAGAAAAAAGAATCGCGGTGCGGAACGCATTCGCGTTAATGGTTTTTCCGTTCACGGAGCCAATTTGCGCAGTTGGTTCGGGGGAACGGGAGGATCGAATGGTACAGATTTGTCAATCAACAGAAGAAAAGGATTGAAAAACATGATTCAGATTCCTCGGAAACTGATGTTCGGGGTCTGTATGCTTCTGACGGCATTTCAGTTGTCGGCGGCGGACCCGGTATTGAATATTAATGCGGAAACCGGAGGGGATTCGCGGATTGATCGGAAGACGGAGCGTTCCGGCAAGGTCTTCTCGTTCAGCTGTGCGGTGGACCGGTATTTCACTGTGACGCTGCCGAAGCCTCCGGGAACGGATTTCTCTCTTTCAGCGTGGTTCAAGCCCGACGGCATTCCGGACCGGATCGGGAAATTCTGTCTGATCGGCGAAAACGGCGGCAGGCTTCGTCTTTCTTACACGCCTGCAAAGCGGTTTGAAGTGGAATTCCTGCTGGCAAACGGCAAAAAGGAAGTGATCCGGACGCAGGCTCTGCCTTCCGACCGCTGGTATTATGTGACGTTTGTCTGTCTGGGAGAGAAGCGCCGTGCCCGGATCTATGTCAACGGGCAGATTCACCATCAGAGTGTCATCGGCGATCTTCCTGCGCCGCCCGTCGGACCTTTCACTGTCGGATGCGCGGATCCCAAAGCGGACCGCCCGTTCTGGTACAACGGACTGGCGAACGAGATCAAATTTTTCGATTCCGCACTTGAACTCGGAGAGATTCGGAAGCGCTTTCAAGAGGAGTCCGCCCGTTATGATCTGGACAAAAATGCGGTGCTGACGGCGAAGAAGACCGCCGGCGGACCGTTTGTCCTGCTGCCGCCGTTCGCGGACAATGCCGTTTCGGAGAAGCGGAAACAGGAACTGCGGAAGGAGATCCCCGTTCAGCTGGAAAAATACAGGGCGGAGATCAATGGATACCGTGCCGTGGTGGAACGCCGTCTGGAAGGACGGACCTGTTTTCAGAAGGAGCGGATCGGGAAACGGATGGAGATCGTTGAGAATCTGGAGCGCTTCATCCGCCGGAACCTCCAGACGGGTGATCTGACAGGTCTTCTGTACGCGGCAAACGGGATTCAGGATATGAAACGCTTTGTCGATTACTTCAAGCTGGAAGCGGAATGCATCGAAAAATTCCCGTGGTTTCCGGAAGGAAAGAATCCGGGGAACAACCCGAAGGTGTTCAATGTGAAAGAGTTCGGGGCAAAGGGCGATGGAGTCTCCGATGACAGCGCCGCATTTGTCCGGGCTCTGGACGCGGTGAAAAAACTCAATGGAGCTCCGGCGGTTCTGCGGATTCCCGCGGGAGTTTATTTCTTCAACAGTTTTGTTCCGGCGGAAGGAAAGCCGGCATCGAAAGGCGGGTGCCATGTGCGTCTGCCCCGGCTGGAAAACGCGCTGATTGAAGGAGAGAGTCCCGAGACGACCAAACTGCTTTTCGGCCGTCCGCGTGCGGCGGGACTGTTTGTGGATGCCTGCCGGAATGTGACGGTCCGCAATCTGATGCTGCAATACCGGCAGACTCCGTTCTGTCAGGGAACCGTTCTGTCGGTGGATGTTCCCGCGAATACGATTACGATTCAGCATGATCCCGGTACTCTGACCCCGGATGATCCGGTTTACAAAAACAATCCGCGCTTTCAGTGCTGCACGGCATATACGCCCGACGGAAAACTGGTGCGCACGCAGTTTCTTGTCTACAATGAGAAAAAGGCCGATTCTCTCGGAAACGGGAAGTACCGGATTCACATGGACAAGCGGTATTCGGTCAGGCTCGTCCGTCCGGGGCTGAAGTTTGTGATTCCGAATCGCGAAGGCGAGTTTCCCTGCTTTCCGACCGGCGACAGCGTTCTCTGCACGGCGGAGAACATTCATATCCGCAACTCTCCGGCGGCTGCGTTCCAGACCTGGGGCGGATTCTGGAATTCCTGGGCGAAATGCAAACTCTATCCGCTTCCCGGCCTCTGTCTTGCCTCCAACGCGGATTTTCTGATCGCGGGCAACGGGACCTGGCTTTCCGGCTGTTCCGTGAAGAATCCGGGCGACGACTGCTTCAACGTGTTTGTCGGCGGAAAAAACATCATCGATACCGAGGGAAACACGGCGCTTTATCCTTCCATGCCCGGACATTCCGTGCCCGGCAATTCGCTGACCTTTATTTCCGGAGAGACCGGACAGACGCTGGCAATCGCCGGGATCGAACGTCTTTCTCAGAAGAACGGTAATACCCTTGCCGTTCTGAAAGAGGCTCTCCCGGATACCATTGTCAGCCGGAAAAAAGGCGGATTGAAGAAGCTTTCCGCCGTTCAGGAGGATCTTGTCTCCCGTTCGCTGATCCGGTATGAAAACCGTCGCGACGCGGTGTACGATGCCCGTCAGTGGGGAATCGGGTCCGTTGCCAGCGGCAATTATTTTGCCCATGCGCGTGCCGGAATCAATATTCAGTCCGCGTGTTCGCTGGTGGAAAACAACAGGTTCGAGAACATTCCCATGGGAGTTGGAATTGCCGTCTCGTGTCTGCTCGGCGTTCATGAAGGACCCGCGCCGTACTGCATCACCGTGCGCGGCAACTCGGTCGAGGATGCCTGGGCGGGACTCCGCACCTTCACTTTTGTCCAGAACATGGCGCCCGCGCAGTGTGCGCCGATCCGCGCTCTCCTTTTCGAGAACAACCGCTGGAGCAACACCGGAGGACTGATTATCAAAAATCTTTCGGATTCCGTTTTCCGGAAAAACTCCATTTCCGGACGGACCGGTGTAAACAGTTTCGGGGAAAAGGAAAATGTGATTTCCGTGGACCGCTGCGAAAAACTGACGTTTACGGAGAACAGTTATCTGGGCCGTCCGCTGTCGCTGAAGGATCTTCAGCGGAAGGAATGCGGGGGCGGCATTGTGGTGAAATAATCCGGCGGGGTTCCCGCCGCGGTTGAAAAAATGCAAACAAGGTGTATACTCCCTGTTATGATGGACAAGCGAAGCTACACAACCTGCGCGCAGAC
>CALXMJ010000335.1 GCA_944389445.1 uncultured Victivallales bacterium
TCAGGAATGTTGCGCTGGAAACAGAGTTCGGACGGAATATCGTCAGTAGCCTTCCTTTTTCTCCGATCAGATTTACCTGTGCAAATCCTTTTTTTTCGGAGAGAATACGATACTCGAAGCGGAGACGGAAAGCATCTTCCAGTCCGCCCTTGAAAACGGGAATCGAATTCCATGCGTTTCTGTTGTCGAGTTTATGAACCTTTCCCGGCGGATCGCGATGGAGGGTTGTGTTCTCCTCAGCCATTTTCCGGAACTTCCGCAGGATTTTTTCGGGATCGCTGTAGCGGAGTCTGACATTGCGGAATTCGCAGTCGGCATACGCAGCGGAGAGGGTGATCGCGGTAATCCTTCCCGGTTTGAAATCAATGCTTCCGCACTCTTCGCCGTTGACCAGAAGCGAGAGTTCGTTTTCCGTCAGAGAAAACACCAGCGTCTCCCATTCGCCCGGTTTTGTTTTGCGATTCGCTTTGGGAAAACCGGTTTCCGGACGGTTGACTGCGGGAGATTTCTGCGAGCATGTAAAGTTTACGGAGCTCGGACGGCGCACCAGTTTGAAGTTCCCGTTTGTTCCGGAGAAATCGACGCTTGCGAAGCCTTTTTTCTCATTCAGAATCCGGCATTCAAGCGTGAGCGTGAGCGCTTCCCCGGTGTTTCCCCGGAAAATGGGGATGCTTTTCCAGGCGTTGAGATTTTTCAGGGAGAAAATCTGCTGACCGGGAGTTTCATAGAGCAGGATGTCCTTTCCCGTCTGGGCGATCGGTTCCGCCGGAGCGAATGATCCGGCCTCCTTGCCGAGATTGCGGACAATCACATCCTTGATTTCCAGATCGGTTGATGCGCCCGAGACGCTGATCGAAGTGATTTCTTCCGGGACGAACGGGATTTCTCCGCCGGGAATGCCGTTTGCCGCGACTTTCAGTTTTCCGTTCGCGAAGATAAGATCGTATTGCGCCCAGTTCCGTTCCGGGACTGCAACGCCTCCATTTTGAAATCCGACTTCCTGTTTGCCGTTCATCAGGTAGGATACTCCGCGCGGACGGATCAGAACCGCACAGGAATCGTTTTCTCCGGTCAAACGGATGGAGCCGAACCCTTTGTTGGAACGCAGAATCCGCATTTTGAGTGTAATCTGTCCATTGTTTCGGAATCCTCCCGAGAAGAGGGGGATGGAGCGCCATTCCTTATAGTTGTTCAACGCCTGGATTTCCGGTTTGTCACAGAGGATTCGGCCATACTTTTCCTGAGGAGGGCGGACCGCTTCAAATTTCGGCGGGAATTTATTTTTTGCAAAATAGTCGTTAAGGGCTTTCGAACGACCTGTTTCCGCAACGGTCTTCAGGTTTGCATCCTTGTGCGGGTCCCACGGCTGGAATTCAGCGATGCAGTGCCACATCCAGTCCCATCCGTACTCTTCGAAGAGTTCGATGCAGTCTCGGGTCCAGCGGCCGCCGTCCTCCGCCCAGCTCACGCAGCAGAATTCAGAGACGAAACTCGGCACATTGTATGCCTGCTGAAAGTGACGCGCAGGGGCAAGATCGCGGCGGATCATCTCCTTGTCCCACTTCAGGCCCTCGATGACGGAAGGGTAGGTAACCACTTTTTTCTGAGATCCGAGCCGCTGATGGCTGAACGGAAACGGCGTGTAGTGATGAATCCCGTAAATGATATTTTTTGCATGGATCGGACGGAGACGATCCATGGCGCGCTGTCCCCACCATGCTTCCTGCTGAACGATCATCCAGCGATCCGGGTCGATTCGATTGATCCTCTTCGCAATCGTTTCCATCAACTCGTTGTAATCGAATTTCGGTTCGATCCGGATTTCCATTTCGTTGTATAGTTCGAATGCCCAGATGGCCTTTTCGCCTTTGAAGTGGGCGGCGACTTTATCCCAGAATTGAATGTTGCGGTCATGCGCTTTTTTCTCCAGCGCGGAGGCATGGGTTTCGGTTCTGCCGATTTTGTCTCGGAAGCCGCAGAACTGGAGAACGCCAAGTGCGCGGCTGTGTTTCTTCAGAAAATAGAGAAAGCGGTCGAACTGCCGGATGGAATGATCGCAGAACTCTTCGAACTCCTTTTCACTGATGTCCCAGCGGGGGGCGTTGACCGTGAATTTGTACAGATTGCAGTTTTTCCATTCGGCGAAGTGTTTGCGTGCGACGCGTTCCTTGGAAATCAGCGCGCTTCCTGTATTGAGTCCGCGCAGACGTCCGAGGGTGTGTCCGTTCGCCGGAGGCGGCGCATTCGGTGCCGGTGCGGGCAGGGGGCCATCGACCACTGCAATCTTCAGATTGCGGAAGAGAATTTCCCCCCGGTTCCCTATGATTCCGAGCGAAAGAGTCGCTTTTTTCAGATCAATGGGAACGCGTGTACGGAATTTCAGGGTCTTCCAGTCGAACGAACCGCTGTATCCGTTGCAGCATTCGCTGTACCAGAGACATTCGGTGTCGTAGTTCATGACGAAGCGCACGCCCTCCCACGGAACTTTCGGGACCGAGACGGAAAAGGCTTTCGCTTCCACCGAGATTTCCAGCATGTAATTTTTGTATTTTTCCAGAACCGGGAATGTTCTGGATGCGAGAACCGCGCGATCGCGCGTCTGTGCCATATCCCCCAGCAGATCGCGGTTTGCCATGGCTCTTGCCGCAAGTTTGCTCTGTTCGCTTTCGCTTGTGATGACAACGCGCAGACCTTTCGGTCCGAATGAAATCCCCTTTTCCGCCCGCCACTCCGTTTGTGTGGTTAGTGGGTCCTGGTGCAGAATGCTTTCTCCGGAGTGGAGCGTTCCGCAGAAGCAGAAGGCGCCCAGCAGAAACAGAAAGTTGACGTTTTTTTTCATGAATCCTCCCATTAATTTATAAAATTGGCTTTCGGTTAAATTATAAACAGAATTGTTTTTTCTGTCAATCCCCTTTTCCGGGAGGAGAGGAGGCTTTTTCCAGGGAAACAACTGATTTTGAAATACTGTTTGATACTGTTTGATTTTTTATTCCTGTTTTTCTTGTATTTTCAGAATCGCGTGTTATGGTGATTCCGGAAGGAGAAGGGCGTATGAGACGAAGAAAGACAGGAATGCCGGCGACGAAACGTCTTGCCGTGGAACTGGAGAAGCGGATTGTTTCCGGCGATTGGAAGCCGGGAGCTCCCTTGCCGTCGATGCGCCGGTTAGCGGAAGAACGTGGAGTGGATCTGTCTTCCGTTCTGGGGGCGTACCGTCTTCTGGAGAAAAAAGGGTTGATCGTCCGGGAGCATGGACGCGGCTGTTATGTGGGATCGAATATTCGAAGGTCGATCGTTCCGGGCCGCCGGCTTTACGGGTTTCACGAGAACATGGGAGAGTTTCTGGGGGGAGAAGCGGACGAGTTTGTCTGTTTCGATTTCGGCACCTATCAGAATTATCCGCAGTATTTTGATTTTCTCAAGGAGCGGATTGTGCGGGAGCCCGGGCTGATCCTGGTGGATGAGAACATGTTTCCCGCAATGGTGGAAGAGGGACTGCTCAGGCCGCTGGATGCTCTGCTGGAGGATTCCGCGCTTGAATCCGTTCTGGCGGATGCGGCTCCGGCATGCCGCCGGGTGTTTCGGAACCGTTGTTCGACCTTTGCGCTTCCGGTCTTCTGTCTTCCTGTCATGGCGTATTTCAACCGGCGGCTGTTCGATGAGGCGGGAGTCGCTCTGCCCGGCGAGGACTGGAGCTGGGAGAGCCTGTTTCAGCTTCTGGATCAGTTTACGCTTTTTTCGAACCGGGGACGCTTTGAACACGGTGCGCTGGGGCTTCTTCTGGATCCGAACGGCTGCCTGCCGATCATTTCCCAGTTCGGCGGAGAGGTGTTCGACCGCAACGGCAACTGTGCATTTGACAGCGAAGCTTTTTACCGGGGGCATTGTTTTTTTGAGAGAATCATCCGGCATCTGGGCTGCTGTGTTCACAAATGGGGCGACAAGCGGGAGTATCTGGGCGAACTGCTTGCCGGAGGACGTATCGCGTTCATCATCGGGTCCGAACAGGACGCTTCGTTTGCCCGCGAGACTCTTCCGGAGAAGGATTTTTACGAACTTCCGCTTCCCGGAACCGCCCGGGGACAGATGACTTCCTTTTCCGCGCTCGGAATCGGGCTTTCCGCCGGGAATTACGATCCCGCGGAGCTTCTTTCCTTCCTGACGGAATACTATACGCGGGAGAATCTCTGTTTTCTTGCCCGGCGGAACCGCTGTCTCCCGGTCTTCGATGATGGTGTGACGGAAGCATGCCGGAAAGCGCGCGATCAGAGCCGTCCGGTGGTGCAGTGCGCCAGCCGGAACAGCGCTGAAGTCTGCCGGCGTCTCTTTCACCGGCTTTTCTGCTGGATTCCTCTTTCCCGTCAGGAACTCCGGGAACTTTCCGCGGAGTGTTCTGAACTGATGCGGCAGCCGCAGGTGCGGGTTTTGCCGGAATCCTGAAACGGAACGGGTCCGCCTTGATGCGGGCGGACCCGTTTTTCCGGATCTCATTTTGCC
This sequence comes from uncultured Victivallales bacterium, assembly GCA_944389445.1. Classification (GTDB taxonomy): domain Bacteria; phylum Verrucomicrobiota; class Lentisphaeria; order Victivallales; family UBA1829; genus UBA1829. The sequence goes on from CALXMJ010000335.1 coordinate 4,498, forward strand.
TGTTTCGTTTTATGGAAAAAGCCCGAGACCCCTTCTGCCGCTTTCTGGAAGATCGCATACAATCCCGGGATGAACATCATTCCGAGAACGGTTGCCACGAGCATTCCCCAGAAGGTTGTGACTCCGATTGCCTGCCGGCTTCCCGCTCCCGCTCCGCTTGCGACCACCATCGGGAAAACGCCGATGACAAACGAGAGCGCGGTCATCATCACGGACCGGAAACGGATTCGCATTCCGTTCAGGGCCGCATCTTTGATGGAGGCTCCGTTGTCGCGTTCCAGTTTGGAGAACTCCACCATCAGGATGGCGGTTTTTGCGGTCAGACCGATGAGCATGAGCAGTCCGAGCTGACAGTAGATGTCCAGCGCGATTCCCGAGAACTTCAGCGCCAGAATCGCTCCCAGTGTTGCGGTCGCCACCGAAAGCATGACCGAGATCGGCATGGTCCAGCTTTCATACTGGGCAACCAGGAAGAGATAGGCCATCAGGAGGGAAACCATCAGCAGATTGACAATTTTCCCCTGGTTCTGACTCTCCTGATAGCTCATGTCGGTCCAGCTGATCTGGTAATCCTTGGAGAGATTCTCCCGGACGATCTGCTGCGTGAGTTTCATCATCTCGCCGGAGCTGAATCCCGGGACGCTCTGGGTGTTGATGGAGGCGGAGGGGAACATGTTGAAGCGCTCAACCTGACGCGGTCCGAGCGTCCAGCGGAGAGTCGCCAGTGCGCTTATGGGGATCTCGTCGCCGGAGGTGCTGGTCACGTGAAGCTGGTCGATGATGTTCAGATTCTGCCGCAGTTCCGGCGAAATCTGGATCTTGACCTAGTAGGTTTTTCCGTACTCGTTAAAGTCGTTGATGAAGGAGGACCCGAGCTGGCTCTGGAGCGCGTTGAAAATGGAGTTGACCGGAACGTTCATGGCTTCGGCCTTGTCGCGGTTGATGTCCAGATAGAGCATCGGGGTGCTGGCGTCGTAGGAGGTGAAGGCGTAGACGGCTTTCCCCGTCTCCATGATTTTGGAGAGCAGATGGTTTGTCGTCTGCGCGATCTCCTGGGAGTTCTGGTCTCCGGTCGCCTGAAGCGAGAAGGTGACGCCGCCGGTCGCGCCGAGACCCATGATCGCCGGCGGTACAAACGCATTGACCGAGGCGTCCGGCAGCACGGCGCACCGTTTGAGAACTTCCGACTGTATCGCCGTGATCCTGGTTTCCGGCGTGGTCCGTTCCGACCACGGTTTCAGGTTGAGGATCAGCAGACCCAGATTTTCTCCTTCCCCCGCGGTAAGACTGCGTCCGGGAATTGTCGTGATCCGGTCCACTCCGGGAATGTTCTGCACCAGTTCGGAGACATCCGCCAGAGCGGTTTCGGTCCGCGGCAGCGTCGCGCCGGAAGGCAGAACCACTTCACAGAAGATCGTTCCCTTGTCCTCCTCCGGAAGGAAGGCCGAAGGCAGACGGACGAAGAAGTGATAGTTGCTGAACAGGATCAGCGCAAAGAGAACAATGGTCAGCAGCATCCGGCGGACCAGCAGTCCTCCGACCGCCAGATAGCCGTTTCGCGTCCAGTTCAGGCCGATGTTGAACCAGTGGAAAAGACCCCGCGGATGCGAGCTCGGCCGAAGAACAATCGCGCAGAGTGCCGGGCTCAGCGTCATGGCGTTGACGGTCGAAATACAGAGCGCTATGCACATGGTGACGGCAAACTGTTTGTAGATCGTTCCCACCATTCCCCCGTAGAACATGATCGGCAGATAGATTGCCACCACCACGAGCGTGGTTGCAATCAGGGCGCCGGTGAGCTGCTGCATGGTTTTCATGGCGGCGTCGAAGGGGGCCAGATGTTCCTCGTCGATCAGTCGTGTGCAGTTTTCCGTCACGCAGATGGCATCGTCCACCACCGAACCGATGACCAGGATCAGCGCGAACATGGTCAAGGTGTTGATGCTCATGTCCAGCAGATAGAGGAACAGGAAGGTGCCGATCAGCGAGACCGGAATCGTGACCGAGGGGATGATCGTCGCCCGCCAGTCCTGCAGGAACAGATAGGTGATGAGCACCACAAGGAGGAACGTCAGGATCAGGGTTTCGACGATTTCCATCATGGAGACCACAACGAATTCCGTGGAGTCGTATCCGACCTCCCATTTCATTCCGTCGGGGAATTTCTCCTGAAGTTTGGTGAGTTCGGCCTTGATGTTGTTCATGAGTTCCAGCGCGTTCGCGTCGTTCAGTTTGAAGACGGCGAGAATCACGGAGGGACGGCCCTTGTAGGTTCCGGGACTGTTGTAGGTCTCCGCGCCGAGTTCGATTCGTGCGATGTCGGAAAGGCGCACCTGACGGCCGCCTTCGCCGGATTTGATGACGATGTTGGCGAACTCCTCCGGGGTGGCGAGACGACCTTTGGCGTCGACTTTGAACTGCATCCATTTGCTGGTGGATTCCGTGCCGACCGAACCGGTTGCCGCCTGAATGTTCTGGTTGGAGACGGCGGTGCGGATGTCGTTGTCGCTGACGGAGTAGGCGCGCATTTTGTAGGGATCCAGCCAGATGCGGATGCTGTATTCCTGCTCGCCGAAGATCACCGCCTGACCGACTCCGTCGATTCGGGCGATGGCGTCCTTCAGATGAATGCTTGTGTAGTTGCTGAGAAACAGCGAGGTGTGTTCCGGATTCTCACTGAAGATGGAGATGGTGGCAAGCATGTCGCTGGACCGTTTCACAACGGTGAGTCCGTTGTTGACCACATCGGTCGGGAGCGTGTGCTCCGCGCGTTTTACGGCATTGTTCACATTGACCAGCGCCATATCCTCGTCGGCTCCGGATTTGAAGGTCAGAGTCAGCGTGTAGTTTCCGAGGTTATCCGACTGCGATGAGTAGTAGACCATGTCCTCGATGCCGTTGACTTCGGATTCCAGCGGCGAGGCGACCGTGTCGGCGATCACCTGTGCGCTGGCTCCGGGATAGGACGCCATGACCATGACGGTCGGCGGGGAGATCTGCGGATATTCCGCAATCGGCAGTTTGTAGACGCAGATGATTCCCGCAAGCATCAGAAACAGCGAGATCACCAGCGCAAAACGCGGCCTTCGAATGAAGATTGCTGAAAACATAGTTCTGCCTCCTTTACTTCTGAGCCGATCCCATTACAGGATTGACCGTGTCGCCGGGTTTCGTCTTGTGAATTCCTCCGGTGACAACGCTTTCGCCGGCTTTCAGTCCGGACAGTACGATCTGCTTATCCTGAACCTGCGGGCCGATGACGATGCTGCGCCGTTCAATTTTGTTGTCTGCTCCGACGACATAAACCGAATGTGTTTTTCCGTCCGTCATCAGCGCTGTGACGCTGACCGCCGGATAGGGCGTTTTGAAAATTTCGGAGAATTTCACTGTCACATAACCGCCGGGAACGAGTTCCATATCGGGATTTTCCCCTTCGAGCTGAATCATGAGGGTCCCGGTTTTGGAATCGATCTGGTTGTCGATGAAATCGACCTTGATTTTTCCCTTGTAGGTTTTGCCGTCCGCGCGGACGATCTCCATGCCTTCCGGAGAGAGTGTTCCGTTGTGGCTGTACTTGAAGAAGTCCGCCTCGCTCATGGAGAAGCGGATATTGATCGGATCAAACTGGACGATTGTGGCGAGAGTGCCTTTTTCCGGCGTGATGTAGTTGCCTTCGCTGTACACGTTGCGTCCGATCCGTCCTGTGAGCGGCGAATAGATTTTTGTATAGGAGAGATTGTTTTCCGCAAGCACGAGATTCGCGCGCGCCTCATCCACCTTTCCTTCGTAGACCTGATGGGAACGGACGGCGTTCTCGTAGGTGGTCTGTGCCGTTGCACTGGATTTGTAGAGAGTCTCGTAACGCTTCTTTTCCTTTGCCGCATAGCTCAGTTCCGCCAGACTCTGCTTGAGAGTCGCTTTGGCGACGTTGACGTTTTCCTTGTAGATGGTGTCTTCGATCTGGAAGAGCAGGTCGCCTTTTTTGACCAGACTGCCTTCCCGGAAAGCGGATTTCCACATGACGCCGTCAATCCGGGCGACGATGTCCACCGTTTCGGATGCGCTGACCGTTCCCACATAGATCTTGGATTCCGTTTTGGACACTTCCGAGACTTTTTCCACCCGGACCGAGGGAATCGTGGCGGATGCCGCGCAGACTCCGAATGCGGCCGTCCCACAGAGAATTCCTGTTGAAAGTTTCTGAAATAACGTATTCATCCTTTACCTCCGTATTTATTTATTTGATTCTTACGATGCTGTTCCTTGTCCCGAATTCATTGGCTGTGCATGCTTCATTTTCATTGTCCATAACCCAGCAGCCGTCGATGATAAAGCGGTATTCGTAAACGCCTTCCGGCAGATGCAGAGTGCAGGAGTAGACACCGTCCTTCTCTTCCCTGTTCATCGGGAGTGTTCCCGGATTCCATTCGTTGAAGGTTCCCGCCAGCATTACCCGGCACTCCCTGTCCAGACGGACGGAAAATATCACTGTCTTTTTTTCTTCTTCTGTATGTATGACTTTTACCATGCAACCAGTCTTTCTTTGTTATTAGTTAGGAACGAAGTTTTTTTATAAAAAAGAACATAACAATCGTTCCTTTTCTGTTGTTTTCAGATTCCGGCGGCGCGTTCGGCAAACCCGCTGCAAAGTTTCATGAAGTCGGCGACTTCGCGATTGGTCAAAGGTCCCTGAAGCCTTTTCAAGGCCTTTTTGTGATTGGCAACGACGCGCGATTGAATTTCCTGTGCTTTTTCTGTGAATACGATTTTTTTCAGTCTGCCGTCAAGCGATACGGGTTCTCTGCGGATGAAGCCCTGCTGTTCGAGGGCTTGCAGAAGACCGGTCGCGGATGACGGGCGGATCCCGAATGCCTCCTCTATGTCCTTTTGAAAAATATCCTGTCTCAGAGAAGCTATGGACAGAAAGCAAAGAAGCCGCGCCTGACTCCCCGTGAGACCGGTCTGCCTGGCTTCGTTGTCGCACATCCGCTCAATATTTTTTGCCGTATGAAGGATGTGACTGATCAGATCTTGTGGCTGTACAGACATTTTTATCTCCTGTGTTATATAGTTTCCTAACTAATATAATTGCAAAACCTAAGAATTCAAATTTTTTTTAGAAAAAAATGGAAAGCACGGGGCGAATCGAAAAGAAGTTCGGGGCGAAAAAGAACAGCCGGGATTCCGAACAGCAGCGGAATCCCGGCGGAAGGAGAGATTTTACCAATGGAAGTAGCGGTAGGGATCGTCCTGAATCTCCGGAATGTCCGCATAGAGATTGATTTCCGAAGAGCCGAAAATCAGTCGCGGCGTTCCGAGAATGCCGCCGTTTCCGCGGAGATCGCGGCAGAGAACAATCAGAGTGTTGCCCTTCTTCTTCAGAAGACGGGGGGAGAGGGTATATTTGCGTTCCACGAGCCAGTAGTTTTCCGGATGGGTCTTATCGGAGATTTCTCCGA
>CALXMJ010000336.1 GCA_944389445.1 uncultured Victivallales bacterium
ACGGGATTTTTCAGTTCAAGCGGACCAAGTTTGACTCTCAGATCAGGCATAGTACACCTCCTCGGCAAGATAGACGGGTCCTTCTTTGCAGGTACGGGAATACCTCCATCCGTCGGGGGAGGATTCATCCTTCATTTTGACCACGCATGCGAAGCAGGCGCCGACCCCGCAGCACATGTGCTGATCAAGACTCAGATAACAGCGTACACCGCGTTCCACACACATTTTTCCGAGCGCCATCAGCATCGGCGTCGGCCCGCAGGCGTAGACGACTGGAGTCCCTTTTGCATCGGCAAGCGCAGGATCCAGCAGTTCGGTCACCAGCCCCTTGTGACCGAGGGAACCATCCTGCGTGGAAATGCGGACATCGAATCCGGCTTTTTCATATTCCTCGTTCAAAATGAGATCCGCCGTGGAGCGGGCTCCCAGCAGCAGAAATCCTTTTGCCGGAGAACGCAAAGCCAGCGGCAGCGTGGCGGCGGAACCGTAACCTCCAGCAACGATGATCGGAGTCTCTTCCGGAGAAGGCATGGGATAACCGTTTCCCTGCGGTCCCATGACATCGCAGATCTCGCCTGGAGCTAGCTTGGCAAGCACTTCGGTGCCCGAACCGACGACTTTGTATGTCACGGTCAGAGTACCGAGTTCCGGATCATAACCGGAGATGCTGAAGGGACGGCGCAGAATGCGATCCCGGAGCGCGGGAATCTGAACATGGACGAACTGTCCGGGAGAGGCTTTTGCAGCGATCTCCGGCGCCGAAAAAACGATCCGGCGGTAGAGTCCTTTCAGACAGACATTCTCTAAAATTTTACATTCGGAAGTCATTTCTGTCAATCTCCAAATTTGCAATTACGACAAAGATAAGGTATTATACCGCAACATCCGCGAATAGACAAACACACAGGAGCGATTTCGATGCTTAAATTTATGGAAAATCTTGCGAAAGAGGCAGGAACCATGGCGCTGGAACAGAGAAAGCACCTCTCCGCCGACAGTCTCCATTTCAAAAACGAGAGGGATCTTGTGACGGACGTTGACCGCCAGGTCGAGAAATTCATCAAGGCGAAAATCGCGGAACGTTTTCCCGTCCATGCCATTTTCGCGGAAGAATCCGGCATCTCGCAATCCGCCGGCAGTGAATATCTCTGGATCATTGATCCGATCGACGGCACCACCTCTTTTGTGCACGACATGCCGTTCTACTCGGTCTCCATCGGACTTCATCGAAACGGAAAGCCTTATGCCGGAGCCATTTACGCTCCCCGGCTTGATGAACTCTATTCCGCGGAACTCGGCAAAGGCGCCACTCTGAACGGAACACCGATTCATGTATCTTCGAGGGATGCTCTCGTAAACTGCCTTGCAGAGACCGGATTTGCGTGTTTGAGAGCGGGACTCAAGGAAAACAATCTGAAGCATTTCTGCCGGATTGCACCGCAGCTCCGCGGCATCCGACGCGACGGATCGGCCGCGCTTGATATGGCATTTGTTGCCGCCGGGCGGATTGATTTCTTCTGGGAAATGCTCCTTCAGCCCTATGATATCGCCGCCGGGGAAATCATCGTTCTGGAAGCGGGCGGCAGAGTCACCGATTTTCAGGGAGGAGACAAATATCCTGTGGAACGCGGCATCGTTGCCTCCAACGGAATCATTCACGACCGCGTGCTGGAACAGCTTGCACTGGACTGAGTTATGCCGGAACTGATTGCGAGAGTCACGGTCAATCTGTCGCTGGACCGCTTATTCGACTACCTCATTCCCCCTGCCCTGCGCGACAGGATCAAACCTGGAATCAAAGTCAATGTCCCTTTCGGCAAAGGAGCCTCCCTGCGTCCGGCCTATGTCATGGAAATCACCGACCGCTCCTCCTATACCGATCTGAAAGCCATTGACTCTCTCTGCGAAGGCGCGCCCGCGATTCCCGATTCCCTTCTGAAACTCGCAGAGTGGATGGCGCTTTACTACTGCTGTCCGCGCGAGCTGGCGATCCGCAATCTTCTGCCGGGAGCGATCCGCAACGGCAGGGTCAAGCCGAAGATGCGTCCGCACTGCCGCATCGACGACAAACTGAAGGCGGCGGAATACATCGAAACACATGGAACCCGCTCGAAAGCCCGCGCCGCCATCATCAAGACTCTGATTCTGGAACACGAACTGCCGCAGGACATTCTGCTGGTCAAGGCGGGGGCCGGCAAATCGGCGCTGGACGCACTCATAAAGGAGGGACTTGTCATCCGCGAGGAACAGCAGGACGACCGCGATCCGTTCAAAGGAGCCGTCGTTCTGAAAACCACCGCCATGACTCCGACTCCCGAACAGGCGCAGGCTCTGAAACTCATTTTCGATGTCATGGAACACAAAGACAGTCGCCATGTTGTTCTGCTGCATGGAGTTACCTGTTCCGGAAAAACGGAAGTCTATCTTCAGGCGATCGCCCGTGCCATTGAAGACGGCGGCGAAGCGATCGTTCTCGTTCCGGAAATCTCCCTGACCCCGCAGACCGTGGAGCGCTTCCGCGCCCGGTTCGGCGACATGGTCAGCGTGCTCCACAGCGGACTCTCCGACGGAGAACGCCGCGACGAATGGATGAAGGTCCATTCCGGACGAGTCAAAATCGCAGTCGGCGCCCGGTCCGCGCTTTTCGCTCCGTTCACCAATCTGAAGCTGATCGTGGTGGATGAGGAACACGAACAATCCTACAAGCAGTCGGAAGCGCCGCGCTACAATGCGCGCGATGTGGCCGTCATGCGGGGAAGGCTCGAACAGGCGACCGTCATTCTCGGTTCCGCCACCCCATCTCTGGAATCCCATTACAACGCGCTCAACGGCAAATACGTCTACGCGCGGATGCTGAAACGCAGCGATCCTTCGATTGTCCTGCCCGATGTCCGGATCATCGACATGCGCTGCGAAGAGACCGACGAAGGCAAACTGCCGTTTCTCTCCAAAGCGCTTGTTCAGAGCGTCCTGGACCGGATCGCGGCGGGCGAACAGAGCATTCTCTTTCTGAACCGCCGCGGATTCGCAAAACAGATGGTCTGCGACGAATGCGGCTTTGTCGCCGCCTGTCCCGACTGTTCGGTTGCGTATACCTATCACAAAAAATCGCAGATTCTTTCCTGTCATCTCTGCGGCGCGATGATCACGGCATACCAGAAATGCCCCTCCTGCGGGACCGACAAGATCCGCTATTCCGGCGCGGGCACCGAAC
>CALXMJ010000337.1 GCA_944389445.1 uncultured Victivallales bacterium
GGCACATAAAGAAACATCTCCTTCGGGAAGGCGTTTCGAATTCCGAGCGCCATCTCGCCGCGCACGCCCCACACCGGAGTCTCCGGGAACTCAATCCGGTAGGAATCGGTTCCAAGCCCGTTTGCCACGGAAAAGCGCCACACTCCCGGTTTCCCTGCGGGCAGATCGAATTCGTATTGCGCCCGCTCCGTTTTCTGCGCCCCGAGATCAAAATACTTGACAACGTTTCCCTGCGGATCGTAAATTTTGAAAGAACAGATCGAAGAAAATCCGCTGTAATCCGGTTTGAATTCAAACGCGCCGGGTTTTGTGGTTCTGGTTAGAACAACCTTTCCCGGAGACGCGGCAGAATATTCCGCCAGCACCCCGAATCCGCGGACGTTGCCGCCCATGGTATGAATGTTCACGTCAAGCCGTACCGGAGCCGCCCCGAAAAGCCCTGCACAGCACAGAAGCAGGGACGCCGCCAGCACCGAAAACCTCTTCCTGAGCGGAAAACTCATTTGATTCCTCCAATGCCATCACTATAATGAGTGGGTTAAATTCAGATTTCTTCTTTTTATATTTTCTTACATTATACTCGAAAGAAGCTCTTCTGTCAATAGGAAGAACAATTTTTTTAAAAAATAACTTGAATGGGTCAATATGAAATGTTATAGTACCGGCAGAGAAAACGGAATCAGGAGGGAGGCAATTAATATGGAACCAGGCAGAAACAAAACAGCTTTCATAGCGCAATGGCTCATGAAAGAGATTACGGAAGGACGTTTCCGTACCGGAGACAAAATTCCATCCGAATATGAGCTGGCGGAACGGTTCTCGGTCAACAAGAAAACAGCGAACAAGGCGGTTTCGGAACTGGTTGTCCGGAAACTGGTGGAACGGAGACGGGGCGGAGGCGGCAGTGTCGTCTGCGGCAATCCCGCTTTGCTGAAAGGGAAATTTGTGGTATTCATGAGCGGAAGGATCAGTTATTATTCCAATCTTCTGCACGGTTTTCAGGAAGGGGCGTTCCACCGGGGATATGATCTGTATTTTTACAGCTCCCCCGACGTGACGGATTTCACTCTGGCACTGAACCGTTTGAAAGTGGAAAATCCATCCGGCGTCATAGTCACCCACCTCCATGAGTTTCCTGCCGATCTTCCGTTTCCGGTTCTGTGGGTGAACAATGTTCCGGCGGATATCCGGGGATGCAATCTGGTCCGGCACGACAACCGCGCAGGGGGAAGAATGCTTGCGGAACATCTGGTCGGGCTCGGGCATCGCCGGATCGTCTATGTCGCGCAGAACAATGTGGAACAGCCGCTGCTGGAACGGTGCCGGGGATTCCTTGATGTCCTGAAGGAAAACGGCATCGAAGTGCTTTCCATCGAACTCTTCTCAGACGCAAGTCTCAGTGCGCGGGAATTCACGGACCGCCTTCTCCGCCGCTTTCCGGAAATGACGGCAATCGCCTGCGACGGCGACCATATCGCGATGAGCATTCTTCTTGCGCTGCGGGAATCCGGCATCCGGGTTCCGGAAGATCTCTCCCTGACGGGATTCAGCTGTCTGCCGGAAGTGCAGTCGCTGGTCAGAATCACCAGCGTGGATGAACGGCCCCGCCGTATGGGCGCATACGCTGCCGAACTTCTTGCAGACCTTATCGAAGGACGCACCGAGGTGCCGGTCAGCGAGATATTCAGCGTGGAATTTTCGGCAGGACGCACCACAGGACCGGCACGGAACCGGACTCTGCCCTGATCAGGGCTCCGATGCAAGTTCGAAATAGAGCGATGGCCCGTCCTTGTATTCCGCGGTATTGATCCGCCCGAGGACGGAACTGCCCTCTTTTGCAAGCGGGAGCTCAAACCGTCTGGAACCATCCGTTGCAAGCGCATACAGTTTCAGAGTCTTTGCATTCCGGTTCGTGAGACGGAACCGGAATCCGCCGGTCTCCACAAGAACAGGGGCATTCCCCTGTTTTCTCAGGATGCGCATATCGTCCGACAGGAACTCCATTCCGGTGTTCAGAGCGTTTGTCGCATAGACCAGAACCATCCGCCGGGAATCGGAAAGAGCTTTGCCGTCGATACTGACTGCGGCAACATTTCCGCGCGTGGTCAGATCCGACACGCTGAAATCGGCCAGCCGGACCGGAGAGATTCCCGCCTCGGCACAGATTCCCTGCAGATTCGGTGTATTGACCGACAGAAAGCGTTTCCCGGTATCCATATACAGCTCGTTGTTGGAATTTTCAAAGATTCCCTTTGCCGCACGGGTCCGGTTCGACCGGGGGAAGAGACCCTGTTTCCTGAATTCGTTCAGGATGGTGTCGATATCAAACGGAGCCCCCGGCTTGTCGACGACCATCGTGTATCCGGGACGCGTCATGACGGTCGAACCGCCCGCCGTGGAAAGCGCAAGTTCATTTTTCCGGACCGGGAAGTCCGGATCGACCGCCGTGGAAACGCCCGTCAAAAGACAGAGCCGTGACTGTCCGGTATGGATGCCGTCGAGGAACGTGCGGTCCCGGTACATAGCCTCCGTGTTCAGATCCAGGCGGATATGCACCCGTGCCGGAGCAACGTCTCCGCGCCGGAACAGGTAGGCCGTCAGGAATTCCGAAGCCCGGATCACCGGATCGCTGGAACAGCCGAACGGCCGGATCGCTTTTTCGGGTTCGATCGTCACGGTCTGCGAGTGCACCGTCAGCGCGGAATGATCCTGAAACGCGGCATACGCGCCCATGGCGAACGCCTGCTCATAGCGGTATTTGTTCCAGAAGACAATGCCGTATTCAGTGACCAGCAGCGGTTTTCCCCTGAGACGGGTGCTGTTGATGCCGCGGAACATGGTGTCGGCATTGGTAATGGAACTGGACTGGTCGATCGTCTGTTCAAACTGCCCGCTGGCCGAGGGATGCCCGTGATAGGAATGCATACCGATTGCCTGAAACGGTTTTCTCAAGGCAATATAGCGGAGATTCTGTCCCATGTCGTAATTGGTGACGATGCCGTTGTATCCCATTTTCCTGAGTTCGGCGACGTACCAGTCATACATTCCGGATTCGAGTTCCGTCTTATAGCGGGCGACATCCTCGCCTCTCCGGCTGCGAGCGGTCGCATCCTGCTGCGTAAAGATCCGGATTTCGTTCCATTCCTTTGCATTCGTCCCCCAGACAGCGTTGAAAGCGGCGATTGTCCGGTAGCGCCGTTTCAGGAAATTCCGCCAGCTCGGAAGCATGTACTGCGGATTCTCCGGATATTTCCATGCCATCAGGGCGAATTCCTGTTCATTCTTTCCATTGACAATGGCAAGGACAGGATCTTCCGCGAGGCGGGTTTTCGTATAGGGATTGACATGCGTCAGGAGCTGTCCGACTCCTTTCCGCCAGTTCTCCTTCACGCTCTCCTTGAAATAGATGTCATATCCGAAATTGCGCCCGGATTTGTCCGGATACCAGGTATTGCCGAGATCGTATCCGTAAAGACTGCACATGGCATCCAGATTCAGGTAAATTCCGTTCTTTTTCATGCAGTAGACATAATAATCGAACTTGTCGAGATTTTTCTGATTGAATTCCAGCGCCTTCTTTGATCCGCTCATCAGAATGGAATCCAGATAGTGCAGTCTCGCCATGTTGTATCCCTGAAGGCGGAGCTGGCGGGCATATTCCTCAATATGCTTTTTGGACTGGAACATCCGGAAAGTCTCATACGAATCGGCAACGGTCAGGAAACGGACGGGGAGTTCGGATGATCCCTCCAGGGCAAGCTGTCCGGCTGAATTGACGATCACCCGTTCCGTCACCGCCGTTTTCCCGGTCAGCGCGGAACGGTCGAGAGCGGACCCCGCAATCACGCCCGGTTTTGCGGGCGGCAGCGGTCTCCATTTTCTGTCAGCCTTTGTCACGACCTTGCGAATATCCGGGAAGCTGTAATCCGTATCGGAAAGCGTTGCGCCGAGAATGATCCATACGGGAGCCTGATTCACGCTTCGGAACGTCACCGAACTCACCGGAGAGACATCGGCAGACAGTTTGAATTTGGAAACATACACGCCGACGGTTCCCCCCTGTGAGTTGTTCCACAATACGGCAGGATAGGCGTTTTCCAGTCGTTTCGGATTCCACCAGTCCGCGATATCCTTTCCGATGGCAACGGGGATTTTCTGCATTTTCCCGTTTGTTCCGGCGATCTCCAGAATTCCTGCAATCCCTTTGGTGTTATGGCACATCGTGTGCAGAAGATACAGATA
>CALXMJ010000338.1 GCA_944389445.1 uncultured Victivallales bacterium
CGCCCTGTTATTTTATTTGGATTCAGTTGAAAAATATCGCAAAGGCTTTCCATTCGCCGTTGACGTTGCCGAGAAGAAGACGGACCAGAAGTTCGGGGACCGGGATTTTCCCCGGATCCTTGCCGTCGCGTTTGAGCGCCTCTTCCTGAACTTTCGGACGTGCAAACTTCGCTTTCCAGACAACGGATTTGAAGATGCCCTGATCCAGGGAATCCAGATATTTCAACTCCAGCAGTTTTCCATTTTTCGCCTGGAATCCCGCGGCAAGCGGAGCGAATTTTTCCGGGTTCATCGTATCTTTGTATTCGCTCGCGAAATCTTTTACAAAGAGTTTGTAGTCCGTTGTTTCGAGTCCTGTGAGAATGTCTTTGAGATAGGCATCCGCGATCTTCTTCAGCTGATCGGGAGAAACTGCGGCAGGCGTGACAACACTGGCGCGCGGGGCCTGCTCCGGAACTGTCGATTTGCAGGCGGAAAATCCAATGACCGCAAGAGCGGCTGCTCCTGTAAAGAAAAATTTCCTGAACATAATCCATCTCCTGAATTGATTCATTGCAAATTGTTATGTACTATACACCTGAAAGGAGTGTAATACAAAAAGTTTTCCGGAGGGAAATGATAAATCTGTGAAAAAACAAAGGAAACCACGTTTTCCCGCTGGGAGTTGCGGCGAAACCTGCACCGAGGAGAATGATGTTTCCCCCTTTCCCGTTCGTTTCGGAAGAAGAAATCAGAAAAATCCGGAAAATGGTCCGGAAGAAAAACTTGCATGAAGGAGTTTTCGATGCTATTGTAGACAAATTCGGGAAGATCGGGAATCCGCGGTGTTTCCGTTGTCTCGGATTTGAGCCCATGCTCTCCGGATCGCAGGGCGTATCCGGAAGCCGCGGCGGTTTTTCCGCCCGGGCGGTGGAGAACGACAACTTTATTAAGGTGTACGATGAACTTGAGAACATGGATCAAACGGAAATATGTTTATCTTTATCTGAAGATCCTGAAGGAAAAGGCGTCGCCCGAATATATCGCGCGGGGATGGGCGATCGGCATGTTCTGCGGATGCCTGATTCCGTTCGGCCTTCAGCTTGTTGTTTCCATTCCAGCCTCGTTCCTGCTGAAAGGCAGTAAAATCGGAGCCACGCTGGGAACTCTGCTGACCAACCATTTTACGATTTTTCTCATTTATCCGGTTCAGTGTTATGTGGGCAGCAAATTGATGGGGGGCGATCTTTCCTATGCAAAAGTGAACGAAGCCATGCAGGATGTGCTGAGCCATCAGGACTATGCGACGCTGTTCGGGCTTGGCTGGACCCTGACGGCCTCTTTCTTCATCGGCGGAGCCATTCTGACGGCGGTTATGACGCCGATCACCTACTGGGGAGTCCTGAAACTGGTTCGGAGTCATCGTGCCCTGAAGGAGAAAAAACGTCTGGAAAGAGAAGCCGCTCATCTGAGGAAAAAACAGACATGAACCCCGTCCGTGTATTTCTCCTGCAAAGATTCATGACGAAAAAATAATCGTCTTTTTTCATTTCATGCTTGAAAAATCTCCATTTCGGAATGATGATATCTCCCCCGAAGAGTTTTGAATAAATTACAGGAAATATGACAGTTATGAAAAAAATGCTGATTCTGCTCTCTCTGCTGATTGTTCTCGCTTACATCGCACCTCTCGGTGTCCGGGAGCTGTTTTCGCCCGATGAGACCAGATACGGGGAAATCGGCCGGGAAATGCGCGTATTGAACGACTGGGTCGTTCCCCATTTGAACGGCGTCCACTATTTTGAAAAGCCGATTATGGGGTATTGGTTTTTTGCTGCGGCTCAGGAGATTTTCGGGGAAAATGCGTTTGCCGTCCGTTTTCCCTGCATGTTCATGACTCTGATTTCCGCGGCGGCTCTGTTTTTCTTTTCCCGGCGTTTTTCCGCCGGCGGAGTCCGCGAAGCTCTGCTGACGGTATTCACTTTCCTGCTGATGCCTCTGGTTTTCGGACTCGCCACGACATGGCCGCTGGATCCTGTTTTTTCTTCTTTCCTGACGATCGGCATGGTTCTGTTTTACTGCGCGGTTCATTCCCGGGGCTGGCAGAAGAACGGATTCCTCTTTGCCTGCGGTCTGGCATTCGGTGCTGCTTTCCTGACGAAAGGGTTTCTGGCAATCGTCCTTCCGGGAATATCCATTTTTGCTTATCTGCTCTGGAGCAAACGGTTCAGGGAACTGTTCCTGCTTCCCTGGGTTCCATTGGCCGGATTTCTTCTGATTACGCTTCCGTGGGCATGGGCGATTCATCGCGCCGCTCCCGATTTCTGGCCTTATTTTGTGTATGACGAGCATATCAAGCGTTTTCTGGAAAAGGAACAGCATCCGGAACCGTTCTATTACTTTATCCCTGTCCTTCTCGCCGGACTGGGATATCTGCTTTTTTATGTTCCGACGGCGCTGCAGGGATTCAAAAAGACCGTGTTCAAGGAAGATTTCTTCCGCTACAATTTCTGCTGGATTCTGCTTCCTTTTCTCTTTCTTTCCGCATCGACCGGGAAACTGCCGACCTATATTCTGCCGTGCTTCGCTCCGATTGCCGTCCTGTTTGCCGCAGGATTTTACAAGGCGTTCGTCGAAGAGAAAAAAGTTGCCGCGTTCAATCTGGCGACCCGAATTTTCGGCGGGGCGGTTCTTCTTGCGGCGATCGTGCTTGCGGTGATTCAGCTGAGCAATCCGGAATGGGCGCTCTTCAACAAAGCCGAATCATGGAAATGGGTGGCGGTTCTTCTTGCGGCGGTCGTGCTTGCGGTGCTCCTTTATTTTGCTTCCGCCGAGGAAAAGGTCTGGGAGAAACTCGCTTATGGGTGCATGGCGATGATTCCCGTGTTGTTCCTGTATCATTTTATTGTGCCCGAGCGGATTGAGGCGCGGAAAACCGTCTGCTCCCTTGTGGACCGTGTAAAACCGAAAGTCGGAGAAAACGTCAAGCTGATCGCTTACCGGCATCCTTTCCACGGAGTCTGCTGGGGATTCCGGAGCGAGAATGTCTACCTTTACCGTTTCGCCGGAGAACTGACACGCGGACTCGAATTCATGAAACGCCAGGACCGGGTCCTGGACATCGAAAAAACCAATGAATTCATCCTTGAAAACCGCGACAAGGGCGGGGTCCTCCTGATTCTGCCGAACAAACTCTACAGCGAGGACAAGGGAAAACTTCCGAAGCCCCGCTGGGTGGAATCCAATACCAAAGATCGGAAAGGCTATTCCGCGGTATTCTTTTAAATTTGGAGGTTCCGTCAGAGAGGAGCGGTTCACGGAAGAAAATTGCATTGCATGCCGGACCGTTGGCGGCCTGGAATCAAACCGTGCGCCGATGGTAAGATAACAATTGTGTTTCAGGAGTCTCGCTTATGCAAAATCCCGTGTCTGATTCCGAGATGGAACCGTTGCCCGATCCCGAGGTCTTTCCCGATGAGGGGACGGGTGCGGAACCTTCGCGTTATATCGGCCTTCTGCCATCCGGAGTCCGGACGATTGCAGTCATTTCTCCCGCATCGGTTCCCGATCCCGGCCATATCCGGGAGAGTATGAGGATGATGGAACGTGCGGGGGTGCGTGTCAAACTCGGCGTTCATGCGCTGGAACCGGCAGAGCCGGGAATGCCGTCGGCCCCGCTGGCGCATCGCGTGGAAGATTTCATGGATGCCAGGAATGATCCGGAGGTGGACATGATCATCTGCTCGCGCGGCGGACAAGGTTCTCTGGAATTGATTCGGAAGCTCGACTGGGAGAAAATGAAAAAGCGTCCGGATCTGCCCTTTCTCGGATACAGCGACATTACACTCATTCTGTGTGGGATGCTGTCGCGGGCGTCGGGCACCCTTTCACGGGACCGATGTTCGCCGGGATGCGGAACATGTCGGCCGGGAGCCTCGCTGCCATGCGGGATGCCCTGCTTGGAAAAGAGAGTTCTCCCGTCAAGCTGGAGCCGATTGTTCCGGGCAACTGCCGGGGAAGGGTTCTGGCGGGCCATCTGCATCGGTTTTCTGTAATAGCCGGGACCTCTTTTTTACCGGATTCCGCGGGGAGGATTCTTTTTCTGGAGTGTGTTGATAAAACTCCTTCCGGGGTGCGGGAGTATCTGTCAATTCTTCGCGGATGTGGATTTTTTGACAGATGTGCGGGGGTGGTCTTCTGTCACTTTACCCGGTGCGGCGATCCGGAGGCGATTCGTTCCATCCAGGAGGATTTCTCCCGGTCGGCGGGAGTTCCCGTGTACCGGGGGTTCCCCTATGGGCATGAACGGGAAAGTCATACCATGGATTACCGGAGTACGGCTGTGATTCAGAACGGCGAAGTCCGTTTTGTGCCTGGCGAATAAGCGTTTCGGACCGGCGGGCTCTCTCTCCTCTCGAAAGAGCATGGTCCCTCCGATTCTTTTCCGGCGAATTTGAGCGATGTCCTTTTCCGTGCGGAACGGCATGTTTCCGGTTGTTATTTTTCATTTCCGGTGTATAGTACAAGTTCCAGCGTTGATAGGAAAACGCTCCGGTTGAAGCGCCGTGCATCCGGTACGGCGGCCTCGTCCATTCTCCGTCAACCAACTGCCGGGCGAAGGGTGCGTGAAGCTGAAATTTTTGTGACCGGAGGATCGGAAGGCTCCGTTTTTTGCGGCGGGCGGAAAAACGGATCAAAAACGGATCAAAAACGGCACTTGTATTAAGGTATTCATGAATCATCTTGAAAGTTTCAGAAATCTCGGCATATCGGAATGTGTGATCGCTGCTCTTGAAAAAAAAGGATTTGAATCTCCTTCCCCCATTCAGGAATTGACGATTCCTCTGCTGTTGAAAGGAGAAAAGGATGTGGTCGGCCAGGCACAGACCGGGACCGGCAAAACGGCCGCGTTCGGCATTCCCATCATTGATACCATTTCCCGCGGGGACGGCAATCCGCAGGCTCTGATTCTTTCTCCGACCCGCGAACTCGGAATTCAGATCGCGGAGGAACTCAATTCCCTGCAGGGCGCGGCGCGACTTCGCATCGCTCCGTTTTACGGCGGACAGAACATCCTTGTTCAGCTTGACCGCCTGCGCGACGGGATCGACATTGTCATCGGGACCCCCGGCCGTGTCATTGATCTCATGGAGCGTAAAAAACTGAATTTCGACCAGCTCAAGTTCGCCGTTCTCGATGAAGCGGATGAAATGCTTGACATGGGATTCCTCGACGACATCCGGCGGATCCTCTCGGCGACTCCCTCCGATAAGCGCATGCTGATGTTCTCCGCCACCATGCCCGAGGAGATTCTCGCGATCGCGGAACAGTTCATGCGCCCCGATTACGAGATTGTCCGCACAAAGACGGAATCTGTCAGCACCGGGCTGACGGAACAGATCTGCTATGAAGTCCGGCGTGAGAATAAACTCGAAGCCCTTTCCCGCATTCTCGATATGGAGCCGGACCTGTATGGTATGGTTTTCTGCAAAACAAAAACCGACGTCGATGAGCTGACCGACAGTCTTCTTGCCCGCGGCTACGCCGTGGATGCTCTTCACGGCGATATCGCCCAGGCTCAGCGGACGCGCGTCATCAACAATTTTAAAGCGCGGCGCTTCCGGGTCCTGATTGCAACCGACGTCGCCGCCCGCGGAATTGATGTCAACGATTTGACTCATGTCATCAATTACTCAATCCCGCAGAGCACGGAGGCCTATATTCATCGGATCGGACGAACCGGACGTGCCGGGAAAAAAGGAACCGCGATCACTTTTGTCACTCCGTCAGAAACCGGGAAAATCGGACGCATCCGCCGGGAGATCCGGGCGGAGATCCGGAAGAAAAAACTTCCCGGCATCGAAGAGGTCCTGGAGGCCAAAAAACAGCGCTTTTCGGAAGCGGTCCGCCGGATGATTGATGAGCGCGATCATTGCCCCTATCTCGGTTTCGCGGAAGAGCTGCTGTCGCTGGCCGATCATCCCGCGGAAATTCTCGCCGCAATGCTGCGGATGCGTTTCAAAAACGAGCTCCTGCCGGAAAACTATGTCGATTTGAACCGGGAGGTCCCGCGTGAAAATCCCGACAAAAAAGGACATGCCCGCATCCGGGTTTCCGCAGGGCGCGACGACGGCGTTACGGTGCCTCAGCTTCTGGAAATGATTTTCGACAGGACAAAAATCAAAGGCTCCCGTCTCGGACGCATTGACCTGAAGAATGACTGTTCCTATCTCAACGCCAATCCCGGTGATGCCGAACGAATCATAGATGCTTTCCGGGGCATGTCTCCGGAATTCTCTCTTGTTCCCGAGGAGGAGGGCCTTCCGAATTTCGTTCCTATTCCGAAGCGCGGACGCAAGTTCTCCAGACAGGACCGCGCACCCCGGGAGAAACGCTCTCACCGCACTTTCCGCGATGGCTTTCTTGAAAATCTCCGCAGGGAAATGAGCGAGGAGGAAGAGCGTCACCATCTGGAACCTCATACGCCGGACCGGAAAAAATTCCGCAGCAAATCCGGCGGTGAATTCTCTTTCCGTAAAAGCGGTCGCGGAAAAACAAAATAATCCGTGTTTCTCCGGCGGAGCTTTGCGGTTTTCCCGCGGCAGCGCCGATTCATCCGTATGAATGAGCGGATTCCTGAGCTTTTCAGACAGAAACTCCGGATGACGTCCTCCATACGAATGGTTCGATTCCTGAATTCTGCATGGGCCGGAGGATCAAATGGCACCCCCAACGGGATTCGAACCCGTGTCGCCAGGATGAAAACCTGGTGTCCTGGGCCTCTAGACGATAGGGGCAGACTGCGGGAAAAAAGGAAAATGCTCTGTAATAAAGATGGCACCCCCAACGGGATTCGAACCCGTGTCGCCAGGATGAGAACCTGGTGTCCTGGGCCTCTAGACGAAAGGGACTCGCTGTTTCATCCGAATGGCATCCCCTACGGG
>CALXMJ010000339.1 GCA_944389445.1 uncultured Victivallales bacterium
GGCAGGTTCCGCCGGAATCCCCCTTCCGACGGACCGATCTCTGGTATGCGGATGAAAACGGCGCCGCCGGAGTCATTTCCCTTGTCATTGAAAAGAAATCAAAACTTCCCGGTGTTGAAATCTGGGTGAGCAGCGGAATGGCTAAAAATCTCAAACCGGAAAAAAATAAACTCGGATTCGCCGATTTTACCATGCATTTCAGCGGATCAGAGCTCCTGGAACCGTTCCGGCAGGAAAAATGCGGATTTGTCTATTATCCATTTGCCGGAGCGGGAAAAAGAGAATACCAGGCAGGGGAGCGCTTTTCCGCACAGGTTTCGGTGGTTCGCCCGGGAAAAGCCGTTCTTTCCGCCGGACCGCTCGTCTATGAACCGGACGGGATCGCTTCCGTTGAAATTCTCCGCGACGGCAAATCCTTCAAGACTCTGAAGTTCAATCCGACCGCCCGGATCATCCGGAACTTGAAGCCGTATCAGATGAAAGTCGAGGAAAAACCATGAACCGGGACGATGTGGATGTGACAATCCGGGAGAACTCCTTTTCCGGCGGCAATGCCGCAGAGCGCGTCGAGATGTTCCGCGATCTTGCGCTGGGAATGTTCATCCACTGGAGCTGCGACTCTCTGC
Source organism: uncultured Victivallales bacterium (assembly GCA_944389445.1). Classification (GTDB taxonomy): domain Bacteria; phylum Verrucomicrobiota; class Lentisphaeria; order Victivallales; family UBA1829; genus UBA1829. Next base: position 627 of record CALXMJ010000339.1, read on the forward strand.
TCGGGTCAGAAATCAGTCATCCGCTGGTCGGGGCCTCGGAACGGATTCTGCGTCAGTATCATGAGTTTTTCCCGTCGCATTTCAACCCGCGCAGGTTTGATCCGGAGGATTATGCGGAGCTTGCCGATGCGGTCGGAATGAACTACTTCTGCTTTACGGCGAAACATCATTCCGGATTCTGCATGTTCGATACCAGAACGACCCGCTTCAATGTGATGAACTCCCGCTACGGACGCGATGTCACACGGGAATTCATCGAAGCGTTCCGTCGTCACGGGATTCGAGCAGGCATCTATTTTTCCCCGCTTGATTTCGAATGGCTGTACAATAACCGCATTCCAATTCGTTTCCTGCACGGGAGCGTCATCCCCGCCAACAATCCGGGACTGATGGAATACAACCGCAGACAGGTGCGGGAACTGCTGGCAAACTATGGGAAAATCGACCTCTTTTTCTTCGACGGTCCTCCGGAGGGATTGAAACAGGAAGTCTGGCGTTTCAACCGGGACATCCTTGTCACACGCGGAGAAATGGCGACCCCGGAACAGGAAGTTCCCGATGCCGTTCTTGATGAACCCTGGGAGAGCTGCTGCACGATCGGTTCCCAGTGGAACTGGCATCCCCGGATGCTGGCGGATAAAACCGCGCGTCAGCTGGTGGAACTGCTGATTGAAACCCGCGCAAAAGGGGGGAATCTTCTGCTGAATGTCACACCCGCCCCGGATGGAACGATCCCTGCGGAACAGGAGTACCTCCTGCGCGAACTCGGATTGTGGCTCTTCTGGCATCGACCCGCTATTTACGAGGTGCGTCCATATAAAAAAGCATGCGAGGAACTGCCGGATGGCGGCAGAATCTGGTATACGCAGTCCAAAGACCGTAAAACGGTTTTTGCCTTCCTTGTCGACGGAAAACGGTATGATCGCGGCCAGAGACGCGAATTCCTTCTGACCGTTCCAGCGGAAGAACCGGTTGAGTCCGTGGAACTTCTGGGGCAGAACGGTTCCATTCTGGAACACGCCCCGGAGGATGCCGATATAAAAACTCGCTGGATGCAGACGGAAAAAGGACTTTCTGTCAGTGCGGTCCGATGTCTCCGGCCCTGCGGGGCTTCGACATATGACATGCCGTATGTCCTTCGCATTACAACACGTGCGCAATAAGTTTCAGACGCGTTTCCCGGACCGTTTGATTCCCATTTGTTTGCATCCTTGCCGATGTTTCAGAGTTGTCCTGCCTGATTCTTGCTGCGGGAGCAGAGACAGAAGATTGCGGAAAATGACGTTGGCTGCTTATTTCCGTTTGGCTGCCGGGGTGTGCTTTTTCAGTTGAAAATCTTCCGGAGAGCGTGCCGTTCCCTCAAGAGTGAATCCGGCAAGAAGACCGGCGTATCCTTTCCCGGGGGATCGGGGTGCATTGCCGATTGCTGGTTCCGAATTGATTGCAAACGTTCCAGAAGGAGCCGGTTGTTCTGCAATGATTTTTGCGTTCAGGTACATCCGGCAGAATTTGCCGTCGCAGACGACAGCTATGTGACTCCAGGAATCTGTCGGAACTGCTGTTTCAGAAGCTAGAAGACAGGAATGTCTCAGGAGAAAGCGTGGTCTTTTGCGACCGTCAAGTGCAAGCTGAAACGATTTCTGCTCTCCGAACAGAATCATTTCCTCTTCATTCCGGTCCGGTTTGATCAGCATTTCCAGCGTGAAAATCGCAGCAGGGGTTGTCCGGACAGGAAGTACCGCGATATTATTCCCGTTGAAGCGCAGGTAATTGCGTGTTTCCCCATTCGGACCGTTTCCGCGTTCCCATATCGGCGCGGAGGATGTGTTTCCGGGCAGCTTCCAACGGTACCGTTTTCCATTGCCGAGTTCGCAGGGATAGTGCCAGCCGGAAGAGGAAAACAGAATTTTTCCATCTCCTTCATCGAATTGGTAAAGCAGGGAAAAAATCCGGTGTTCCGGTATGGAACATTTTTCAAGGATTGGTGCGGGAAGCCGGGAAATGCGTTTTTGCCAGAAAGGCCAGTTCTCATCGAAATCGGAACCGGTCACAATGACCGGCTGGATGATTCTCCTTTGCTTTTTCTCAGGGCTATGAATAAGCGCATTGCTGAATCCGATCCCATCGGAAACGTTCGTATAACGTACAAAATAAACATCTTCCGGTGAATGAGGAGCGGGAAGCGGAACCCGAAACGAGCAGACCGCCTTTCCTGTATGGTTTACTTCGCTCTCCCAGGCGGGATATCCATTGCGGATCAGTTCTATTTTCCCTGCCGCAGTCCATGACAGCAGCTTGATCCGGGCGAAGGAAACTCCCCGGGAATCTGTTTCCAGACGCAGATGGATCGGTACCTGCGATAATTCGTCGAAGGGAATCCGGACCGTTCTCTGACTTTCAACTCGTTCAAAGCGGCGCATAACAGGGTGTAGTTCGGACCATTTTACATCTTCTTTTTCATTTGTACAGAGCGCCGCCTGAAGACGGATCAGTCCCAGGTTTCGCATTCGTTCATGTGGGATGCGTATGACGTGCGCATCGATCGTATTTTTTTTCAGTATTTCTGTTCTGAATTTCTCTAATTCATCACCTGCTTCATTCATGAAGCGGATCCGCAGGAAAGCGTTCTTTTCCGTATAGGGCAGCGAGAGGATTTCAAGAGTCAGGTCATCTCCTGCGATGACTTCCTCATGGTAACTGAGGATCGGAGCTGCTGGCCGGTCCGGCAGAACGCTGCCACGCCATTTTGCCAGATATTCCCGATTGATCCGACAGAGTGCGTCGCGATTGACTACCGATGGTTCAAAGTGTGTCTGTTCTGTATAGTCATTCCACGTTGTGATACAAACCCAGTCGACCTTGTTTGCGAGAATTGCCTCCCAGTTTGCGCGAAGAGTTCCTGTCCCCAGAAACGGACGGTAATTTCCTACTCCACGCCCGAGGTATCCGGGAGCGACTCCGGCGACCAGAAGTCCATCCGGACGATGTTTGTCCAGAGCATTGCGCATCCTCCGAATTCGCTGAATCATCACTTCCGGAGTGAATCCGTTGCACCCGAAGTCGTACAGCCCGTTGTTGACCGCCAGCGATGCGGCGATTGTTTCAGGTTTGTTCCATACGCTGGTTTCATGCATGGCTCGATGGATGTAATAGGCGTCAAGTCCTTTTTCCCGGAGGGTATTCCGGATTTTCCCCCATGCGGACATGTCTCTTCCTAGGTTGTAAGCGAAAATTACCATTTTTCCGTTGACGTGGCTACTGTTCGGATGATTCCTGAATTTCCGAATAAACTCTCCCAGATATTCGGTTATTCGTTCGTGAGTGACTGCTTCCGGAGTGTCGATGCAGAGCGCTATACGGAAATTTGTCCCTTCGGCTGCTTTGTAGAATCTCGACAGAATACTGGAATATGCATGCGGGTTTCTGACATCCACGCAAAAACCGTCGAATCCGTAGCTCATGGCGCAGCGGATCTGCTTTCCCGCCCCTTCCGCCAACCCGGAATCACACTGGAGATAACGTCCCAGTAATGATCGGTCGACCGCCTGATCATAAATAGCAGGATTTGATCCCGCCTGGTCATAAGTGAGCTGCGGAAATCCCCAGCCGACATAATGTGCCCAGCAGAGTTTTTTGCCGGCATCATCCATTGTACCTCGGCATAGAAAACAACACAGGAGCAACAGAAGGGCAAGAAGGTTTTTTCTCATTTTGCACTCCTTTTATTTCAAATAGTTTGTGAACATCCAGAAAATGTAGTTTGCATCTCCGGTATTGGCTCCGCCCGCAAACGGCATCTGGAATGCTGCGCCGTAACGGTTTTCGCCGCCGAAACTGCGATATGTTCTTACACTGCCGTCCGCCAGTCCGTAGTTAATGCTGAGACACCCTTTCTGGTCGCGATGATTGGCAATTTTATTGCTGAATTTTTCTGCAACGAGCGCGCTTTTCAACTTTGCCGCATTGTGCATTTTGATCGCCGCTCCGATACTGCTGCCGTCGATATGCGGATTCTCATATTTCAGTTGTTTGTTGATAAAGCCCAGCGTGTTCGGATAACTGACATTGGAATAAATTCTGGAAGAAGTATAATCCTCATACGGAACATAATGTGTAGAGGCTCCGTCCCATCCGGAATATGCCGGGCAGACAAAAACTTTGGAAAGCATTGTTTTCGTTGCCGAAAGATAGTAGCCTCCGAATAGAACCGGGAAGGGGGCATCGTGGATTCCAAAGCGGTAATCTGGCCCGGCAACATAGAAATCATCGTAATCGTTTGCATAGAATTGGATGCATGTTCCGAACTGTTTCACATTCGCCTTGCAGGAAATCAGCTGAGCCTTCCTTCTGGCTGCTCCCAGCGCCGGAAGAAGTATAGCTGCAAGAATTGCGATAATTGAAATCACGATCAGCAGTTCTATCAATGTAAAAATTTTCTTTTCCCTTTTCACATCTGTTTTGCCGGATGTCTTCATTGTTTATCTCCCTGTTGTTTTTTCTTGTTTCCGGATGGTCCGACCGAAGTCCGGGGAATGAACTCTGTATGGATTCTGACTGTTCTGACATTTTGTATTTCAGGCTCCAGTATCCGTTCCATCAGCAGTTTTGCACCTTCCCGCCCCATTTGTTCCCGCGAGATGCGGATTGTGGCGAGAGGAACTGGAGCGTTGATGTTGTAAGGGGCGTCATCGTAACCAACGATGCTGATTTCTTCCGGGATGGAAAAGCCGAGATTCAACAAGGCGCGCATTCCCATCATGGCGGAATGGTCTGATGGGTAAAACAGGATGGTCGGCATTTCCGTTTTTCCGGAAAAGAGGTTCAGGGTCTGAATATAGGAATCCGTTTCGTCCCGGTATGAGGAGACAAATCCGGAGAGAACATGAATTCCGGCATCTCTGCAGGATTGGATGAAAATATCGGTGCGCAAGGTTGTGTGATGTGCACGAAGATCGTCATAATAATAGAAACAGCCGGCGGAACGGTGCCCGAGATGTTTCAATTGTTCGACAGCTTCCCGAATTCCCTCTTCCGGAGCCTCCTGAACATGGCTGACGTGATGGCGTGGACTGCGCCAGTCGAATGAAGCAACGGGGATTCCCATTGCTTCAAATTCCTTTGCCATACTGAGTTCTTCCTCGCCCGCATCAATAAGAACCCCGTCGACGGTGCGTTCCGCCAGAAGAGCTCTGCGAAGAAAATCGCAGACATTGTCTTCCGGAGAAAAAATCAGATTCGTCATATACCTGTTTCGCGCCAGCTCCTGGACGGCTCCGTCATACACTTGCATTGTCAGGGAGGCGGATGCCCTCCATGCATAATTGGAGAAGAATTCATGTGGAATGATGAATGCCGTCTGCCCCGTTTTCCCGCACTCCAGAAACTTCGCTGTCCTGTTCGGACGGTAGTTCAGTTCAGAGGCGATCTTTAGAATATGATCGCGCTTTTCACTGCTGACATTGGAACCCCTGGCGTTGTTCAATACCTTGGAAACCGTTGCAACGGAAAATCCGGATTGTCTCGCAATATCTGTCAGGGAGACCGTTTTTCTTTTTTCTGAAGATTCCATAAAAGTTAAAACTTGTGTTAAAGGTTTAATTAAATTATACTTCAACTCCTGAAAAAAGTCAATAGGCGAATCGAAAGGAAATGAAGATTTTTTTGCCGGAAGCACGAAAAAGAACATGGATCGCTCTTCCTTCCCGGCGGAGTTTTTCCGTTCACAATACCGCCTTCACAGAATGATTTGGAAAGGATGAGGCATTTTTTCCTGTTTTCTTCTTGCCAGTTTCCTGGAACGGGTGTATAGTATTGGTTTCTCGAAACTGGAAATTTCCGCAGGCCCCTGCCGATGCGGAGGGAAAATGGACTTGAGCATATGATTCAGAATTTTTTTTCGGCGATAGATCAGTTCTGCCTGAAACTTCAGGCGGCATTTAACACAGCCGTGCCGCAGACCGTCGCCGATTTTATTTCCGGAACCAGTGCTTTCCTCTGGGGGGCTCCGCTTCTGATCCTGCTGGTCGGGACGCATCTTTATCTGACATTCCGTCTCCGTTTTATTCAGAAATACATTCCGAAGGCCATTCGTCTTTCGATTACAAAGGATGAACACGCGGTCGGTGACATTTCGCCGTTCGGAGCTCTGTCGGTTGCGCTAGCCGCCACGATCGGGACTGGAAACATCATCGGAGTTGCGACTGCGATTGCTCTGGGCGGTCCCGGGACGGTCTTCTGGTGCTGGATCGTGGGAATCTTCGGCATCGCGACAAAATATGCCGAAGGTGTGCTGGCGGTCCGATACCGTGTCGCGTCGGCGGATGGCGAGGTGCGCGGCGGTCCGATGTTTGCCATCCGTTACGGGATGAACTGCAAATGGCTTGCGGTATTTTTCGCACTTATGACGATGCTTGCCTCTTTTGGAGTCGGCAACCTTGCGCAGAGCAATGCGGTCGCGGTTACGATGCGGGAAAGTTTTCACATTCCGCCGCTGATAACGGGTCTCCTGATGACTGGTCTTGTGGCTGCGGTTGTGCTCGGCGGGCTTAAGACCATCGCAAGAGTCTGTGAAAAGATTGTCCCGCTGATGGCTGCCTGCTACCTGTTCGGCTGTTTTGCGGTGCTTTGCCTGAATGCGGAATATATTCTTCCATCGCTGCGGCTGATTCTGGAGAGCGCGTTTTCTTCGAAAGCGGCGGGCGGCGGGTTTGTCGGCGTTTCCGTGCTGACGGCGATGCGTTACGGTGTCGCCCGCGGTCTGTTCTCCAACGAGTCCGGACTCGGATCGGCTCCGATTGTCGCCGCGGCGGCAAAGACAAGGAATCCGGTCCGGCAGGCGCTGATCTCCTCCACGGGAACGTTCTGGGATACCGTTGTCATCTGCGCGATTACGGGAGTCGTGCTCGTTTCCAACTGTCTTGCGCTGAATATCGATGTGCAGGACGGCGCAACGCTGACCCATAAGGCCTTCGAACGAATTCCCGTCGTGGGTCCGCTGATCCTGACATTCGGTATCGTCTCCTTTGCTTATACAACGATTCTCGGCTGGTCCTACTATGGAGAGAAGGCGTTTGAATATGTGTTCGGCGGGCGCGGAATTACCTTGTACCGTCTTCTGTTCGTGTTCCTGATCCTGACCGGCTCCGTGATCTCGCTGAAGATCGTGTGGGATTTTTCCGATGCCGCCAATGCGCTGATGGCTCTGCCGAACCTGATCTGTCTGATTGCGCTCACCAGAGTGATTGTGGGGGAGACCCGCAAGTATCTCTGGAACGGTTCCCTCGACGAATTCGACAGCCGCGACACTCTGCCTGCGGAAAATATTCTTTCTTCCTCCACCCGGAAGGACGGCGAATAACGTCTCATCCGCTCACGTCTCATCCACCGTTTTCTCCCTGATCGTTTGTTGTATTTCCGGAACTTTTTCCGTTTCCGGCGGGAGTGTGTGCCGCATCCGGGGAGCTCCGCCTATCGGACTCGGACATTCATGACGGAATTTTCAATTCTGCCGAAGCGGTTGGAATCCGTGATACTGATGATTTTTTTTTTTTTTTCTGGCCGATCCGGGATGACCTTGAAGGCGGCTGCGATTCTTTTCTCTGTTTTTCCATTGATTTCAAAGGGGACTTCCACAGGGATGCATTTCCAGCCGTCCGGACAGATCAGGCGGATTCGTCCTTCGGTTTTCCGGTAATCCAGATTTGTCAGCCGGACATATACCGGATAGGGAACTCCAGTTTTCAGTTCCGCAGAAAGATTGAGCTTGTCAAAGACGGACTTTCTCTTCGGATGCCGCTTTTCCGCAGGAAGTATGAGCTGGATCAGCGGTTTCCAGGAGCGATTGACCTGAAACGTTTTCGGGAAGAGCTGCAGACGGAAGCGTTCCGCTTCCTTCAGAAGCTCCGGCGAGGCTCCGAGCACATAACGCGGCATGTCATCCAGGGCAAGGGTCAGAAAGCCGTTTTCCGTTTTGACTTTTCTGCGGTTTCCCATGATGTCGACGATCTCGACCTCTTCGCTCCCCACATGAAAGCGGACCGGAAGAGGGGAGGGCGGCCGGGTCGCAGGCAGTCCGTTCCAAAGCAGAGAGACTCCCGGTTTCTGTCCTTTCCATGCGGGAGTGTTGACAGGGGTGCTTACGACTTTCTGGCGGTACAGCGTTGCCCAGCAGACTAGAATCGGCTGATTCTCCGGCGTGCGGAACGCCCGGATGTAGGTGTAGGGTTTCAAGGATGGATTGACACTGGTTTCCACACTTTCGCGATCGGCGGAAAGGAGCTCTTTTTCGAGTCCGGGAGTCGCCTGTCCGAACCAGGAGCGGCGGAATTCCATATCGCGGTCCAGAACCGGCGAGATCCTGCCGGGGGAAAGAAGTTCTCCGGCATATTCCGCTCCGTCCAGAAGACTGGTCATGACGGCATAGGCGGCAAAGGCGGGACGCGGCTGTTCGTATTCGGTCAGTCCGAATCCTCCGTATCCGTCGATGGTGAACCACATCTTGCAGGAAAGACCGTAGGCGAGTGCCTGAAGATAGGCACGGACAAGAAATGCCGCCGCCATCGTCCGGTCGGATACGGAGCGGAGAGGATAACGTTCCACACGCCGTTCCGGGTGGAGCGTCAGATAGCCGTTTTCGCTGTCGAAGACCGGTTTTTCTCCAAAGCGGTCCATCAGGGAACGCAGAAGAACCACACGGTCATGCAGCCAGAATTCCCGCGTCATGGTATTGTTGACCTCGGGTGCCCGCGGAAAGCTGTGCAGGTGGACGAACAGGGCGTCCATGGCATTCCAGCCGCCGTTTTCCTGAAGCTCCTCCAGCCAGAAGGTATCGACTCCGGCAAGACCGCTGCCGCCGACCATGAGATTCGGATCGTGAAGTTTCGTTTTCGCGTAGTCTATTTTCAGTTCTTCCGCGAAGTCCGCGGGAAGACGGGTCGCGTTTGCCTCATTTGCCGCCTCGGTCAGCTGAAATGTTCCGGGGGGATATTTCCAGCTTTCGCTGGTTTGGGGAATCAGGGAAAGATTCCGTTTCCGGTACTCCCGGAAAATTTCCCCGGTGCTGCGCCTGGAATAGATTCCGTTTTCGCCGGGAGAGGGCAGAGGGGTGCCGTCATGGAGAATCCGATAGACCCCGCGCAGCCGTGCCGTGCCGATGCCGAGCCATTCCAGAAGATCCAGTTTTTCTTCGCTGACGCGGTTCCACGGATAGAGCATCCCTCCGAAAATGGAATGCTCCCGGTATTTCCGTTCGCTGGAGGGCAGAATGCAGTACGAGGTGCGGAACATCTCCCGTTTTCCACAGCGGAGAGTCAGTTCAAAATATCCCAGTCGGCCGACCGGCAGAGGAAGAGTCTGTCTGGATATGGATGCCGCATCCGCCCGGAGCGGAAGAATGCGTTGTTCTATTCGCCGGTTCCATGCGTCGGTGATTTCCAGTTCGCCTTGCGTAGCCAGAGGTTTGGGGGAACGGTTGCGGATCACCAGTTCCGCTTCCGGCGCATCCCCTTCCAGCAGAATGTTGCAGCAGCGGCGGAAACGGAGTGCGGCATCCGTTTCATGTTCGGAAAAAACATCGAAGAGCGGTATGCTTCCACAGTACGGGGTGAGTGCCAGATCCAGCGACAGACGGGATTTCCCGTTTTCGGGTTCCCACGAAAGAATTCCCTCGCTGCTTTTCCGGCTGCGCTGAAAGGCAAGAGAGAGTTTCGGCTTGAATTCCGCTTTGATTCCGCAGCTTCCGCCTTCGGGACCGTTGTCCGCTCGGGATGAAAGCAGACGCTGTTCCGGTCCCGCGTAGAAAAAGAGGATGCGCATCCCGCCGTCCTGCTTCCTGTGTTCCCGGAACTCTCCGTTGAAATGAATACGAAGCCATTCCGGATGCGCCTCCATCCGCCCTTTGAGCTGGATGCGTTCCGCCTGAGGTCCGCTGAAGCGATACTCGAATTCGATTTGTTCCGTATCGCCGTTTTTCTCCCGAAGACGGGCACGGAAGCCCGTGGAACGAAAGAGTTCTTTTCCCGTACTCCGTTCCGGTTCAAGACCGATTCCCTTGAGAAACGGAGTGAATGTGCCGTTTTTCTGAAGAATGGAGATTCGGATCGAGCGGGAGTAATCCAGCTGATAGGTTTTTCCCCGGTAGATTCCGTTTTCCGCAAAGAGGGAAAGGTAGGGGAGAACGAGAAGCGGGAGCAGAATGCGGGAGACGGTCATAATGGGATTCTCCACTCAATCCTGCGGTCCGAAACAGCGGCGTTTCGCGGCAAGCCATGCGGAGTGGGGGCGATACTCGATGTGTCCGTCCAGGAATCCGGCAACCGATCCGCCGGTGTGTCTGGGATCGAAACTCTGAGGCAGGGTGTCGGTCCATGGCGTCGTTTTCGGGGAATAGAAGGAGATGCTTCCCCGGGTGTCGCCGATCAGAACCCGTGAAGAGGTATCCTGAATTCGTGAAAGCAGAAGGGATACCTGATAGCCGACTCCATAGGTGACACTGGCGTAAATGCCGATGGTTCTGTTTTCCGTTCCGCGGGCCGGACATACCAGAACGCCGGATCCGCTTTTCCCTTCGATCTCGCTGATCCAGGTTTTAGGGACCGGCAGATACTTGCTGCGGATCAGAAGATTGCTCCACCAGTTTCTGCTGCGCGAGGGATTGCTCCCGGAAAAACTCTCCGCCAGATTCAGCGGCGGAGTCCGGTCGTCGAAATCGGAACAGTAGAGCATGACAGCCTGCATGATCTGTTTCTGATTTCCTGTGCAGCTGTTCTGGATCGCGCGTGCGTTCGCCTTGTTCAGGGCGGGAAGCAGAAGACAGAGTAAAATCATAAGAATTGCAAGAACAATCATCAGTTCAATCATTGTAAAGTTATGTTTTTTCATAGGATCAGTTCTCCGTTTGCGGTGTGACAATGCTTTCTCTTTCAATCAGGACAGCCGGATAATATTTTTCCCGAGGCCGGGGAATATTGGCGGCAATCATATCCAGAGCATCCCGGCTCATGGCGGTGAAATCGGTTCGGGTGCAGGAGATGGCGGGGGTGGCATCGGCGAGCATGAAATCATCGCCATGGGCCAGAATCCCGATCTCGTCGGGTACTCGGATCTTCTGTTCCCAGAGAACCCGTTGTCCTGCAAATGCTCCGTTGGCTCCGATGTAAATGAGTCCGGTGAGTTTCCGATTCCGGATCTCCTCCAGAAAGGAAAGGGTGACTTTTCTTCCTGCGTCGCGGCTGCTTTCCCAGGATTTGACCGGTCGGGAGAACAGACTCAGTTCCATGCCGGATTGTTTGGCTTCTTCGAACGCTGCTTCGATCATTTTCTGTGGAATGGTTCCATCGGGGACCGCGCGGAGAAAACCGATCCGCCGGTGATGTTTCTCCCGGAAGCAGCGGACACATAATCTGCCGTTGGCTTCCGCATCGGGGAGGAGAAGATGAATATTCGCGGGCAGATCATCGTAGGTGAAGTAGCTGTCGAGAATGACGACGGGGCAGGGCAGTGCTCCAAGCTCGTGAAGCAGAGATTCCTCCAGACGATCCGCTGTGGATATCAGGACTAGTCCTTTCAGCTCCTCCAGTCCCGCGATCTCCCGGACCAGCGCATTCCGGTCGCTGTTCCGCTGCACACGATAGTTCCGGACCGTGAATCCGAGCTGTCTTGCATAGGCGTTCAGGGTATGTTCCATCTGCCACACCGGACTTGCAAAATAATCCACTGAGAAAATCACGACATTGGCATGACGGTCTTTTTCCCTGACCGGCCGGACTTCGCAGGGGGTGCTTCCCGCACAGCTGACAATGCCTGTTCCTCTGCGGCAGAGCAGAATTCCTTCTTTTTCCAGATCATGTACGGCTCTGCTCACCGGCGACTGCGAGGCCCGGAACCTGCGCATCAGTTCCGCTATGGTCGGCATCCGGAGGCGCGAGGCTGGCTTCAGCGCTTCCTCTTTCAGATAGGCTTTGATTTCATCGTATTTTTCCGACATCGTTTCTCTTCCCCTGATATTTTTTAAGACAACGAAAAAGAACTATATTAATATTATAATCGATTTTCCGGAATTTGTCAACCCCATGGTTTTCTCTTTTTCCGGAAAAAACGGATTTTTCCGCGGGGAGGAGTGAACGAGTATCGGAAAAACGGCTGGAAGAAGCGATTCGGCAGAGCAAGATCATTCCGGTTTGAAAAGGCAAAAAGAAACCCGTTCCTCCTTGCGAGGGGAACGGGAATGAAATTTCTGTGCAGGGAGTGCAGGGCGTGAGGCCGATATTACGGTTTGTAGTCGTAATAACCGGTGAGTACGCCGCATTGACGGCAGCGGAAGGCGTAGGCGCGCGGACTGCCGTCGCCGTCGAGACGTTTCAGGACGCTTTCCGGTTTTCCTCCATCCCAGCTGACTTCCTCTTCGGCGATCGCGGTCAGCGCGGCAAGGAATTCCTCGCTTCCGCAGGCGACAAGTTCCTCGTAACCTGCTGTGCCGAGATACTCCATCATGTCGCCGCAGTGCGAGAACCACTGCTCTTCCTTCCACCCGTCGAAGCATGGTGTGCGTTCACGGATAATCACCTGAATCTCTTCAGGCACATCGGTGATGTCCTTGAGTTTGCAGAACACACCATGAAATTTTCGGGCAGCGGCCCCGCTGGCGATGCACCACGGACAGACTCCTTTGAATTCCTCGCCATGCTTGTGTTCCAGAAAGCGGAAGTGTCCCCCGTAAAAGTAAGGAACCTCTTTTCCGCAACAGGGGCAGACCGTGTTTTCCACCGGTTGAATGGTTCCATCCTCATAGGCTCTCGGGTAGTAGACAAATTCCGGTAGAACAGAGTAGTCATGTCCGGCGATGATCTGCTGAAGAATCTGTTCCTCGGTCAGCGGCGCTTCCTTTTTGGTGTGGATCAGTTTTTGCAGAAAACTCATGTGGCGTCCTCCTTTGTGTCAAAGCCCTCTCATGGATTTGAGTTGCCTCTTTGGACAACGGAATCGTGAAACCTCAAGCCTCTGTCAACAATATAGATATGTGCCGGCGGAAAATCCACCGGAAAAATAAAAAAAAGTCTAAAATATTGCATCGAAACAGGAAAAATGATCCATTTTTTTGAAAAACAGCATATTCCATGCTATATTTCTTCAACAGGAGAGAACAAAATGCAGGCGAATAAAATTGTTTTGTTTCTGAATTATTTTTTTCTGGCGCTGCCTCTGCTGATTGTGATTCTGCATCTGGCAAGGCCCGTCTGGTTCGCCGGACTCAAAAGAAAACTTATATGGGGAATTGCGGTTTCCGTGCTTACCTGGGGAATCGTCTGCCTGGAAATGATTCTGGATCCGCCTGAAACGCAGTTTACTCTGGTCTGTGCGGGATGGCTGGGCTGGATGTACATCTGGTTTCTTCTGACACCCGTTCTGCTGATTTATACGGGAATCCGCTGGGGAATTTCCTCTTTGGTTGAATTCCTCCGAAAGAAAAACGGCAACTGAACGTTTTTCCTTTCGGCCTTTGCGGAAGTGCGTTCCGGGGAGTATGGAGGGGTCGACGTTCCCTCCCGGAATCTTCGGTCTTTCGCGTGTGGATTTGTTTTCCGTTTCATTTCTTTTCTGAGCTTCCGGATTGCGGTTTCAGGACGAGTTCCGACCAGAGGGCCGGATTTCCGCTGTTTCCATACTGATCGTTTGAATTCAGCTGAAAGCGCGAATGTTTTTTCCCCAGATTGTCAACCGCGACTTCGAGCCGGAGCCGTTTCGTTTCCGGAACCCGTTCCTCACCGAGTGCGGAGAATGGGATTGCGGCTTTGACCCTCCAGAAATCCTTTCCGATTTCATATTCTGCATTGACTCCTTTGACTTTCCGGCCCCGCAGTTCGCTTCTGCCGCAGACTCCGAAGATTTCCGCGCTTTTGCCGTTGCCGGTTTTCGGCGCAAGGAAAATCTGGAAATTCCAGTCCCGGAGGAATCCGGGGATGTCCCGTTCCGGATGGAGACTGAGAAAGAGTTCGACGGCATCCCCTTTCCAGAGTTCCTGTCCGGAAAACGGATTCAAAGCCGGCGTTTGGTCGCGGACGAAGACATCGACGAACAGGTGTGTTTCGTTCCAGAAAACACCGTATTCCGCACTGGACTCCTTCTCCGGAATATTCGCGCCGGTGATTTTACAGTTTCTTCGGTTTCCGTGGAAAGCGGCGTCGGCATCCGCAGCGTGGAGACTTTCCCGGACAGTCGGTTTGTAAGTGCGGCTCCACTGTTTCTCCCGGGGGATGCGCTTCATGATTTTTGCGTCGAATTCCGGAGAAACGCCGATCAGATAGATCGGGTTGTCCGTCAGGGTCAGGGAGAGACGGTTTTCCGTTATGGCAATCTTTTCTGTTTTCCCCATGATATCCATGAGTTTCAACGATTTCACTCCGGGACGGATCATGATCTTCTGTGTTTTCCCGTCGGAATAGAGCGCCAGAAAGCGGACACCTTTTTTTTCAAAGAGCATGGCGCCGATATCGGTACCGAGCCAGAGATCGCCGATAAATCTGCTTCCTTCCAGAAGACGTGCCATGTTTGCGTATGCGGCAAGAACCGGTTTCGGTGTGAGGTCTTTCCGGACGAAGCCGAAAAAGTGCTCCCGTTCCTTCGGGTCGCGTTCCGGCTGACCGACACAGTACGGCATGATGCCTTTCACATCCTCCGCGAAGAGTCCGAGCCCGGCGCGTACGATATACGCCGCCTGCTGCGCCTCTGTATTGACGCTTGGTCCGGCTTTCGGCGTGGGCCAGCCGATTTCTGTTACATAGATCGGCAGATCGCGTCCGAGAGTGCGTTTGACGAGAGCGCGGCCGTCGCGGATGGTCTGCCGCAGGCCTGAGGCTTCCGGTGAACTTATGAATCCGTTTGCGTAAGGATGAATGGTCACCATGTCCATGTTCCGGAAGCCTCCCTTTTCGGCGACTTTGACCATGTACTGTCCCAGTCCCGTATTGGGGCCGATGACGGCGTCGGGACGGACCGCGCGGATACCCCGTTCAACCCATTCGCACAGCTTTGCGAAATCCTCCGGTGGATAGGGCGGTTCATTCCAGATCTCAAAATGCTTCTGATGCCTCGGGACCTTTTTGATCTGATCGCTGATAAATTTGACAAACCGTTCCGGATAATCCGGCATGATCCATTTCTTTTTCTTTGTGCGTTCAATCCAGTGTTCCGGCGTATAGCAGAACTGCGGAACGGTTTTGACTTCGAACATCGCGATTACAGGACGATTCCGGATTTTCTTGTCGAGAAATTCCTTTTCCATGTACGAGAAATCCGGTTTTTCCGGATCATTTCCGACCAGCGGAGCATAGCAGAGAAGTTCGCGGTACCAGTGCAGCCCGAGGCGCAGAAAGGCGTCAAGGGATTCCGGGACCGCGAATCCCCCCTGAATACCGAACCGGCAGCCTGCGGCGATGGCTTCTTCTGCGCTCCGCCGGGTCAGAGGAGCTACAATGAACGAAGTTTTTGTACTGCCCTTCAGCGGGCTTTTTCCCTCGGTTTCCGCGAATGCTTCGAATTCGTAATAGCCGTCCGGAAGCTGTCGCCAGGTGATGACGTGCGTTCCCTGCGGGACCCTTTCCGTATTTTCTTCGATCAGATTGCCGAAATAGTCTTTCAGTCTGGTCTTCAATGTAATTTTTCCGGAGGAGGGGAGCGGGCCCAGAACCATTTCCATCCGGACATCCTTTCCGGATTCAAACAGATTGGAAGGATAGTTGCGTTTCACTGATACCGCCAGTTTTCTGGAAAACGCTGCATCTATCAGTGCGCCCTGCGAGGCAGGCCCGAACACGGCAATTTCGCTGATGATGAACATGAAATGCTCCTCGTGCGGTTCCTGAATGATTTCAAACAGGAAGAAGCGTCCTTTCACCGGGGCGCCGAAGTCGATTTTTACCGGAACATGCTGTTTCCCGTCGCCGGGGTTCCCGATGGTTGCGATTCTGCGGTACTCGCCCGGTTTGGAACCCGCATAAACGTTGACGGTATCGAACCACATGTTTTTTTTCTTTTTGTTTTCAGCCCACATCCATGCGATCTCGGCGGAGTTCGCTGTGATTTCGGCGGGAAATTCGTAGAGAACGCGCATCGCTTTCCGGGAGAAAGACTTCCATTCCGTTCTGACGGCTCCCGGATCGTATCCGTTGATTTTGCCATCATTCAGTTTTCTGTGTTCCGGATCCTGATAGGCTCCGCCGTTGATGCCATCCGCGCTCATCGGCTTGAGATCCGCATCCAGATAGCGGTACCGGACTCCTTTTTTGAGCGCCAGATTGGTCAGGTCCGCGCCGGAAAGCATGGAGCAGATCATTCCGGCAATTAGAAAAAGAGCAAGTTTTGATTTCAGCATAAGGAGATCCTTCCTGTTCAGGTGTCGGAGTTCAGGGGAAGTTCTTTCGGATTCTGAGGCAAAAATGTTTTTTGCTGCACTTGGGGGCATGGACAGGAATCACATTTTTTTCTCTGAAAATCCGGGAATTTATTTCAAGTTCAGCATGTTCAGGTTTGCCGGAAAAGCTTTTGCCGTTGCCTGGGAAAGTGCCAGTTTCCCGACATGCCCGTCTAGCCAGCAGACATTGGCCATGTTTTCGTGACGGATGGAAAGATAACGGTACATATCGGAGGGACCGGTGGAGGAATCGAGAGTCCAGACTGCGTTCCAGATCGGCCCGGTATCTTTTGTCGGCGAACCGTCTTTCAAGCCGCCTCCGTCATACATGGCTGCCACGCGGGTGGGCGAGGGTACCGATGAGATTCTCAAATGCAGGTCTCTTCCAGCACCAACGTTGTACCATCCGTTTCCCATTACCATGGTCGGTGACCCGAAAGCGTTTGCATAGTAGTCGAGTCCGGTTCCTTCGATATCGAATTGCGAGAGCATCGGGCAGGAGAAAAATCCTTTGCTTTCACCAGGTTTGTTTCGCGCGAACCCCTCGGTGAGAGTCATTCCGGAAATCGGGAACCCCTTGTAGATAGCATCGTCAGCGGAATCTCCCGGTACATAGCGGTACATGATCAGCATGAGCCCCCAGTTCACCCACCAGTTGCTGCCCCAGCAGCGCGGAATATAGCTGTCGTAGTCATTGGAGTAGTTGATGACGCCGAGAGAAAGCTGACGGAGATTTCCTGTGCAGATTGTTCCTCGTGCTTTGTCTCTGGCTTTCTGAAGCGCCGGAAGCAGAAGACTCGCCAGGATCGCAATGATTGCAATAACGACAAGAAGTTCTATCATAGTGAAATTCCATCCCCGTTTCCACTTCAGAAATGTTGTGGATTGAGATTGCAGGAAGTTCCTGTGCATGGAGCATTTGGTTCCCGCTGTTTTTCCTGATTCAAACATAAGTTTCTCCTTTTTTCGGATTGCAGTCGGTTCCGGCGCCTTCCAGAGTCATCGGGATGACCGACCAGCGGACGGGACTTTCCGGGTTCTGAATTTTTTCGATCAGGCGCGTCACGGCGATGCGCCCCATTTCATATGGTTTGGAGCAGAGGCAGGGACGGTTGATCCTTGCCGGATTGTGATCAAAACTCAGCAGGAAGACCTCTTCCGGGACTCGGATTCCGTTCTGTTTCAGGATCGTTTCGACGGCATCTGCGGAATCGTTGAATCCGACGACAAGGGCCTCGGGCAGATCTTTTTCCGCGACCCATTGGAGAATGAGTTCGATGAAGGAGCTGATATCGGTGTTCCGGACGAGGCGCAGATCCGATGGTCTGATTTCCATGCCCTGCATCCGGAAGAAATATTCAAATCCGGCGTAACGATCCAGATTGTGACGGGAAAGCATGAATCCGATTCTCCGGTATCCGCGGGAGACGAGGAATCGTGCTCCTTCGACGCCGCATTCGAAATTGTCAGGAGAGACGAGATCCTCATCCCGTCCCACGGAAATATCTCCGGAAATGACCAGATAAGGGATCTCCCTTTCTTTCAGTTCCCGGCGAAGATGTTCCGTTGGATATCCGAGGAGAATGGCGCCTCTGCCGGAAAGGTCCTTTGCGGGTTCTTCCGCTTCGGCGGGGAGGGTGCTTGTCTGAATCCGGTAACAGGTTCCGTCGGCGGCATCGGTGGCGCCCTGAAGAATCCGGCTGAAGAAATCAAGAGCAAAAGGATCTCTCTGTTCCGGCAGCGGACACATGACGAGATCAAGAATTGTTGTTTCCAAAGAGAGGTCTGCGGCTGTTTTTCCTGTTTCCGGTCTGTAGCCCAGTTCCCGCAGGGCGTTCCGCACGAGTTCCCGCGTGGAGTCGCTGATTCCCGGATGGCGGCTGAGAACACGGGAAACGGTTGACTGGGATACTCCGGCTTTGAGAGCCACATCCGTCATATTTACGGACCCTGTGTGCCTTTTGATTCTCATCCTCATTCATCCTTTTTTTCGTACTTCTCCTACATTATACCACAAGATTGCATAAAAAAGCAATAGTTAATTCCATGAAAATGTAAAAATAATTAATAAAAATGCATAATAACGAAAATAAATAGACTTGTTTTGTGCTTGCATATTAATGCATTATATTTGCGGATATTTTTGCAGAATCCGATGGCGCCTGGGATAAGGGGTTCGATGCGGATTTTTATCATTATGTTTTTCTGCAGCGTGATCCGGAGACGTTTTCCTGTCCGGACTTTCCATGGAACTTTTTCGGGGAAAATGCTGTTTTTAAACGTGTTCCGCGGAATGGATGGGAAAGAGGCTGAAACCTTCTTTTCGGCAGTTGACTATTCCGGGGACGGATGACATATTACAACAAGGCAAATGAAACGGAGCCCCTATGGATATCAGAGAAAAAATCAATGCATTTGTTTTTCCGAAGATGAATCGGACGTTTGCGATTCGTCTTGCCATTACGGTGGCGGTCTGCTTCCTTTTTTTCAAGTTCGTTTGCAAACCGGTTTTTTTGAGCGGAGGAAGCATGGAGCCGAATTATCATGACAAAACCTTGAATTTCTGCTGGACTCCGACGTATCTGTTCCGCTCGCCCCGGAAGGGGGATGTGGTTGCGCTGCGCTATGAAGGCGACCGGGTCATGCTCCTGAAACGGATCGTTGCCAATGCCGGCGACACCGTCGAATTTCGGAATGGAACGCTGTTTGTCAATGGTCAGGCGGTCCGGGAGCCGTATGTCAAGTACAACGAGGGATGCTGGAATCTTCCGTTGCGGAAAGTCGCGCCGGGGTGCGTGTATGTGGTCGGAGACAACCGGGGGATGCCGATCGAACAGCATAAATTCGGAGAGATCCGGAAAAGCCGGATCGAGGGGACCTTGCTCTTATGAAGAAAAAACTGCTGATTGCCGTGCTTGGAGTTGTAACTCTCTCTGTCGGAGGATTTTTCCTCTGGAAGTATCTGTTCGCGGAGTCCCCCGAGACTCAGATCCGGCGGACCTTTCAGGAACTTTCCGCCACGGTGAAAAAGAGCGGGAAGGAGGGTTTGATTGTCGCAATGGAAAAAGCCCGTGACGCCGCCGCGTTTTTCGATGAAGTCTGTACCCTGAAGCTGGATCGTATTCCTCACGGAGTCGGAGCCATGAGCCGTCAGAACATTACCGCGAATACGCTGACGCTCCGCAACTATTTCCAGACCATGAAAATCACGTTTTACGATATGGAAATCTTCGTGGAGAAGGAGAGTCCGGAGGCTCTGGTCACTTTTACCGCGGTGTTTGAAGGAAATCCCGCCTCGTCCGGCCGTCAGGTCAAGGAGACCAAGGAAATGGATGCCGGACTGGTCCGCAAGGAGGATCGCTGGCTCCTGAAATCGCTTGCCTTCCGCGATGTCATCCGGAAATGACGTTCCTGTTTTCCGAGGCAAACCGGCAGGCTTCGACATACGCTTCCATATTTTCCCATGGCACTTCCGGCTCCACCAGATGTGTCGGCGTGCAGAGCAGTCCGCCTTTGAGGCCGGCGATCTTCAGGTTCCGCAGAACGACTTCCCGGACTTCTTCCGGCGTTCCGAATGGCAGTGTGGTCTGGGTGCCGAGCGTTCCCCAGAAGGAGAGACGGTCCCCGTAGGCGTCGTGAATTTCCTTGAAATCCATGCACTCCGGCTGAACCGGATTCAGCACGTCGATTCCCGCGTCGATCAGGTCCTCGATGAAGGGCGTCACATATCCGCAGGAGTGGTAGGTGATGAGGAGAGAGGGATTGACATGTTTGGCCGCATCTATGACCCGTTTCAGGCGCGGCTTCAGGTGAGCCCGGTACATTTCAAGAGACATCATGATGGTATGCTGCATTCCGATGTCGTCGCCCAGACGGATGAAATCCAGTCCGGCGGCCGCGAATGCCGCCGCGCGTTTTTCCGCAAGAACGGTGATCCGTTCCAGATGGCCGACGGTCATCGGATCATCCGTCATCATGCCGATCATCATTTCCTCCATGCTCCGCATGTACCATGCGCTTTCCCAGATGGTGCACTCCATGCTGACCGAGGCGGCGAGGCCGCGCGCATGAATGGCTTCGACCTCCTTCCGGCATGATTCCATCTGACTCTCATCGAATTCCGGATACGGATAGGCGTCGAACTCCTCCTGCGAGGTGAAATTCTTCATCGGATGGTACATCCGGCTCATGTGCATGGATTCCGGCGTTTTCTCGTGCGCAGTTCCCCAGATCGAAAAGGTCGTTTCCGGAAGAAACTCCATTCCGGGATAATACCGTCTCCAGTCGGTCTCCTTCTGCCGCAGAAACGTGGTTCTGACTTCCCGGGCGGGAAACGAAAAAAATTCCCGGTAATCATCGCCATGGCCGGGATGGTGACGGAGAAATTTCTCCACCATGGCCGGGGAAAGGGCGAAATCAACCGGAACGGCTTCATATCCTTTCCGTCGCCACAGACTCAACAGATTTTCGCGCGGGGTCATCATTTGATTTTCTCCTTTTCCTCTTTTGCCGGAGTGGCCGGAACGGTGCGGAGGATCCGGGTCGGAGAAG
>CALXMJ010000340.1 GCA_944389445.1 uncultured Victivallales bacterium
AATTTGAAATTCCGGCGCAGGGTGCAGGGCCCGGGTGGGTCCTGCCGAGGGGTGTTGGGGGCGAGTAGCCACCAACCCAAATCCCCGGCAGAAAGAGGAAACCCCAATCCGCGCAGAAAAAAAAAGACACACTCAATTACTGAATGACAAGATTCAGCATTTTTTCCGTTGCCACGATAGCAGCGGCGAGCTGATCACTGTCGACGCCGGTTGTTGTCAGTTTTTTATCTCCGGTCATTTCCCAGCTGATTGTTGTTTCGACGAGGGCATCGGTTTTGCCTCCCGGGGGGATGCGCACCTCATAATCGGCGAGTTTCGGGAAAGTGATTCCCTGTTTTTTCAGCAGTTTTCTCAATGCCTTGACGAAGGCGTCGTATCCGCCATCTCCGGCAGCGGTTTCAGAGAGAGGTTTTCCATCCAGTTCAATGGAAACGGTTGCTTTCGGGAGAGCCTTCATTCGTGTTTCGATATGATAATCGACCACATGGACTCTGCCGCTGATCGGGGTACGCAGAACACTGGCGATGATAAACGGAAGGTCGGCCGGAGAAACCTGTTTTTTCTTATCGCCGAGGCGGACGATTTCCTGCAGGACCTTTGCACGCACATCGGGATCAAGCTCGGACATACCGAGAGTCTGGAGATTCTGATCCAGAGAAGCCTTCCCGGAAAGTTTTCCGAGGGCATAATCGCGTTTTCGCCCGAACCGCTCGGGAAGGAGACGGTTTGCGTAAAGATTTCCCTTTTTATCGCCGTCGGCGTGGACCCCGCAGGTCTGAGTGAAGACATCGCTTCCAACGACCGGAGCATTCCATGCATAGCGTTTTCCGGAGATTGTCTGGATTATGACGGAAGCGTGCTGCAGCTCTTTTTCCACAACCCGGGTTGACCGGTCCGTGTGGTCGTTGACCGCTACGACGAACTGAGCAAGAGACTGATTTCCCGTGCGTTCACCGAGTCCGTTGACTGTTACATGAACACCGCCGACTCCGGCCTTGACCGCGGCAAGACTGTTCGCCGTGACAAGTCCGTAATCGTTGTGACCATGAAAATCAAGAAAGGCATCCGGGACAACCGAATAGACCCAGTCCAGATATTTTGCCACCTGATCGGGAGTAAAAATTCCAAGCGTATCCGGCAGCATAATGCGGTCCACCTCCATGGAGGAAAGCGCCTTCAGGAACTCGTACAGATATCCGAAGGAATGAAGCATTCCATTGGACCAGTCTTCCAGATAAACGTTTACGTTCAAACCAAGCTTCTTTGCATTTTCAATCTCTCTGCGGACATCATCAAAATGCTGGCGAGGCTCTTTTTTGAGCTGGATGCGGCAATGATTCTCGGAACCTTTCGCCAGAAGGTTGAAAACTTTTCCGCCGCACTCATGAATCCATGCGGCGGATTTTCCTCCGTCCACAAATCCAAGGATTTCCATGCGGTCAAGACACCCTTTGTGCTCCGCCCATTTGAGAATAGCGGACAATCCGGCTTTTTCGCCTTCGGAAACCCTTGCGGAACCGATTTCCAGCCGGTCAATGTGCAGGTGGGAAATGAAAAGACGGGCGATCTCGAATTTCTCCGCGGGAGTGTACGCGACGCCGGGAGTCTGTTCGCCGTCGCGCAATGTGGTGTCGAGGACCTCTACATAACGGGCGTATCTGTTCTTTGCTTTCATTTTTTACCTGCTTTTCTGGTACATTGGTTTGGAACGGTTCTCGAAAATCGTTCGAACTCATACAATACCACAACTTTTCCTTTTTGCAAACGACTCCTGAAAATGAGAGTACAGAAATCAATCTTCGTTTCCGGGTCTCAATCGCATTTCCGAGGTATGGAGTTCCCGTAATCCATGAAGACGCGATACTCGCTCGGAGCATGTCTCGTATATTTCCTGAAAACTTTAGAGAAAAAGAATTCGTTGGCGAACCCGGTTTCCAGAGCGATCTCCTTTATGGTAAGCGGAGTCCGGATCAGCAGATATTTCGCACGACCGATTCTGCGCAGTGTAATATACTGCTTCGGAGGGACCCCAAACGCGCGATGAAACTCCGCAGAAAATTTTGCCCGGGGAAGAGTAAGAAACCGTTCCAGTTCCTCGACCCGGATCTCGCGGTGAAGATTCCGATCAATGTAATCAAGAATCTTGGCGAACCGTCCTTCCTGAACATTCTTGTACTCAACACGTTCCAGTGCCCTTTCAACTACCGGAAGAATCATCTCGACAATCCGGTGCCGGACCTCTTCCGCGACCTCCAGAGACCGGCAGTCCTGAATCACCTTCATCAGTTCCAGAAAATTTTTCTCCGCCTTTTCTGGATCCTGGACCGGAGCGGTGCATGGCGCAAGCAGTCCCGGAATTTTCATCAGCTCGCGGGAGAAGAAATGGAGCCAGAAATGCGTGGAAGGAACAATCCCCCTGAAACGGAACGGCGTCTCCGGAGGAATCAGATACCACTCGCCCGGACGCACTTCCACTGTCTTTTCCGATGCATAAACCAGCTCAAACGATCCTTTCACCGGCAAATAAAAACGGAAATAGGGGTCCCCCGAAAAACGGGAACGCTGCGTCCATACCAGCCGGTCACTCACTTTTCCGGCGATCAGGCAGTCCAAATCCAGATTCCCGATAAAGGTCTTCCACTCATAAAAACAACGAACCGCACTGTGCTCTTCCATATCACACCTTTCCGCGACAAAAAGTATATGACTTTTGACAGAATATCCATTCTCAATATGATCCGTTCATGCTATAATATACACAAGGGAAAACATGTGTCAAGAAAACCACAGTCAGGAGAACAAAATGAACAAGCGATCCGGAAATTTTACTCTCATTGAAATGCTGGTCATCGTTGCAATCATCACCATTCTAGCCGGCCTGCTTCTTCCTGCGCTGACTTCCGCCATGAACAAGGGCCGCTCGGCATACTGCGTTTCCAATCTCAAACAGGCAGGAATTCTGATGGTGCAGTATGTGCAGGACAATCATGACTGGTGTCCTTATGACGACAACGTGAAAAATGGAGTGGCGGAACGTTCATTTCCTAGTCTTCTGGTCGGGAAGCCGTCCTCCAAAAAGAAAATTGACGGAATCGACAGGACCACTCCCGGCGGTGCCTGGATGTGCCCTTCCGCCGTTGGAGAAGCAACCGGGACATTCTATCGGAGCGCCTATCAGTTCTCCAGAGGAGAAGATAACGTTACAGGCAAAAACAAAGGCGGAATCTACTACAGAAGCGAAGAAAACTCCTCTTATATCACACGGAAGTACAGCGATCTGCATCCCAGCTCCATCACCATCATGGAAAAAGGACTTATTCTCTGGAACGCGGAAGAGGGAATTGTCACAGCAAAATTCGGAGGGGTCGCTTATTATTCGAACAATTACTTCACCGCGGTGAACGATGAGAGCAGAAAGGGATATTATGCCATGTTCTCGCGTCATTTGCTGAGCGCGAACTTTCTGTTTGTCGACGGACATGTATCCTCCATAAAAGCCACCTCTTTCCGTGTGGATTCGACGACCTGGGCTCCGCTGCAGTAGCCTCGGGAAAGGATAAAACAACAATGAAAATCTCTGTTCTGATCTTTGTCATGATTGCATTTTCCGTCTGCGGACACGGGGCCTCCCCGCTTTTCCCCCTTCCCACGGGAGAACGATTCGGCAGCAGGAAAAAGGAAAGCATCCCTGAACGGTCCGCCGGGGAATTTCCGGTTCGGCTGAACGGGAATTCCATCTCCGCCGGCAATAAAACGCTCGATCTGAATTCCGACGGCACCCTGGTTCTGAATGCCGACGGTCAAAAGCTCGCCTCCTTCTCCTGTTTCTTCAAAGGACGCGATAAACAAACTGGAAAAACGCTCTGGGTCAAAGTCGGCAATCCCCATCACTATTCCGCAACCGATTCGAAATTTCACCGGAACGGAAACGAATTCCGCTACGAAGGCTTTTTGAAGATCGGAACACTTTCCTGGAAGCAGTTTGTTCAGAAGACAACACTTCTGCCTTCCGGACGGATTCGCGTGGAATGCGACCATTTTCCTTCTCCGGATCCGCGCTGTGAACTGGAACTGCACTCCTTCTGGATACTCGTACCCCGTGCAATGGCGGATGGACATGAATTTGAATTATCCGGAAGAAAAGCCCGGATTACACCCGATATCTCGAAGACCTTTCTTGCCAGCGGAAAGGAAACGGCTCCCGCACTGACCGTGAACAGTGACGACCCATCCAGCACCTTCACGCTTTCCGGACTCGGGGGACGCGATTTCGGACGAATCTCCTGTCTACCTGTTGGAAAAGATATCCGTATTTCCCTGACGGCTCCCGCACGGGGAAAACGAACCGTTGCATTCGAAATGGATCTCCGCAGAGGGGTGGCGAAGAGCGTTTCCAATGATATTGTCGCGGGAGTGGATTTCGGCCGGGTGGAAAATCTCACGATGCCGGACCGCTCCTCCGGAAATCTCCTGCGGAATCCCTCGTTTGAACAGGAGTTCCACGAATACTGGATCAGCCACCTCGGATTCCGCGTTTTTCCCGAAAAATGGAACTGGAAACCGTTTGCGATTGATGACACAACCGCCGTCGCCGGAAAACGTTCTCTCCGGATCCGGATCTACTCCGCGCCGGACCGGGACTTCCGCTCGCTTCAAACCGCGCCGAATCTGGGAAGTTCGAATGTCGTTCTGTCACCGGGGAAATACGTTTGCAGTTTCTATGCGAAGGCGGACGCGCCCGGACGGATTCTCAATGTCTGGTTCAACCGCTTCCGTTCCGGTTCCCGCAGCGGGGCGATCGGACGCATACAAGTCCGTCCCGGTACGGAATGGAAACGCTATTCCTTCTCCTTCGACGTAACGCTCTCCAAACCCACCGGAATCAATTTGAATGCCGTCTCCCCCGAAGAACGCGGCTTTGTCTGGGTGGACGCCATTCAGCTGGAACCAGGAACGACACCGACCCCGTTCAAAACCAAAGTCGTGGAAGGGAATCTGAAAACCTCCGCACCCGACAACTTCCTGCCCGCCAGTCAGAAGATCCATGCGGAACTGCACCTGACGACCAAGCCATCCGTCCGCGGCAGAGCAACTCTCTCCGTCACGGATTTCTACAAGGAGGAACGTTTCCGCTGCGAACTCGATTTTCTTGCGGATTCCACCGGACACGCCGTTCTGAAACTTCCGTTCGACGGCAAACTCGGCAAAGGCCTGTTTCTGCTCCGCACCGATTACCGTCTGGAATCCGGCGAGCGCTGTTACGATCAGCACCGCTTTGCCGTGGCAGACTTCCTGAACGGGAAACATCGGCTGAAACGGATCTTTTCCAAAGTCTACGCCGGATGGGAGGAATTCGCCTCCTTCGATTTCCCGGCACGGCTGGAACGATCCCGCAAAGTCGGTTTCGGAGCCGAAACGCATATGATTCTCAATGAACAGTTTCTCTGGGAAAAATACCGTTCCGGCGGAATCGAACCCCTCGACGGCATGATTTTCACCTCCCTGCGCGAACCAGGTTCCCGGAAAAATGCCGGCTTCGGAATTCCCAGGAAACTCGCCTATCGCCAGCCGGTTCCGGTAACGGACAAAAAAAATCTTCTGATCCGCGATTACAAACTGGATGCGGGAGGAATCATCACTCCGGAATGGCTTGCAAAACTCAAAGAGGCAATCAAGATCCGGGTCGGGGACGCGCCCTTCATCCGGACCTGGCGCTTCGGCAACGAGATTTTCGCAGCGTATCCCTATGAGTGGTGGAGTGAGAAAAACGATCCTCAGGAAGCCGCACAGAAACTCGCGCTGATTCAGAAAGCGTTTGCGGAAGCGGTCCGGGAAGCCCATCCGGGAGCAAAGATCATGCAGGGCAGTCCGTGCAACATGTCGCCGAACGGAGGAATCGCGGACACCGACCGTCTTCTTGCCGAATGCAATAAACTTGGCGTCAAATTCGACATCATCGGCTTCCATCCATACCGGGCAACGCCCGAAAATCCCGATCTTGATGCGGATGTCCAGCGCGTCTTCGCCATGCTGAGGAAAAACGGCTATCCGGACACGACTCCGCTCTACTGGGGGGAAATGATGCACTGGGGCCCCTATGAGATTCCCCAGTGGGGAACCAAATCCGCATCTTGGCGGGGTACGCCGATCTCCTGTATCGGCAGCACAACGATCTCCTGGGATATCGAGAAAACCGAATATCAGAGCTCCGCATGGAGAACCAGGGACTGGCTTGTGGCACTGG
>CALXMJ010000341.1 GCA_944389445.1 uncultured Victivallales bacterium
CGAAACTCGGCAACTATACCGTGGCGGTGATCGATCCCGCCAACCGCCGTCCGGACGCCTATTCCAAGCAGAAATACGGTATCATCGCGGACAAGGGCGGCGACTGGGAAAGCCCCGCCTGGGCGCCCGACAACCGCCATGTGGTCTGCTCCTTCAACTACGGCATTTACATTGTCGATACATGGACCGGAAAATCCCGGCAGATTCTCGGCGGAAAATCCCGTCTGAGTCTTCCCGACTGGTCCGGAATCCTTTACTGACAAGCGGGAAATCATGAGTGAACTTGCATGGCTGGAGTCCGTCGGTTTCTTCGATATGAAACTCGGACTCGACCGGATGCGGGAACTGGCCGATCGGCTGGGGACTCCGCAGAACCGGCTGAAATTTATTCATGTCGCGGGAAGCAATGGAAAAGGATCGGTCTGCACCTTCATTGAGAACGGACTCCGCGCCTGCGGATACAAAACCGGATTCTACTCCTCTCCGCATCTGGCTCGACTGGAAGAACGTTTCCGGATCAACGGGAAAACCGTTGGGGAAGAATCATTTGCAAAAGCGGCGGATCGCGTCCGGAAAGTTGTGGAGGCAATGCGGAAGGAACAGAACGGACCGACTTACTTTGAAATCACAACGGCAATCGCCCTTGCCCTGTTTGAAATGGAACAAGTGGATTTCGCCGTCTGGGAAGTCGGACTGGGTGGCAGACTGGATGCCACGAACATCATCACGCCGGAACTTTCCGTCGTCACGGGAATCTCTCTGGAGCATACGGAACATCTCGGGTCCACGCTTGCAGCGATTGCCGGAGAAAAAGCGGGAATCATCAAAGAAGGCGTTCCGGTCATCTGCGGTCCGCTCCGGAAAGAGGCGTTCGATGTGATCGCCGCAAAAGCCGAAGGACTTCATGCGCCGCTGACCGCTGTCGACCCCTATTCGGATTCGGTCCGGATTCTCCGGGATGCAGACGGAAAAGCATCGCAGCTGCTGACTCTGGAGGGATCGTTTGTTGAAATTCCTCTTCCCGGAGTCTACCAGAGGAACAATGCGAAAGTCGCGGCGGCGGCGCTGAGCCAGCTCTCGGCACGGTTCGGATTCGATCGGCAAACGGCGCTCGACGGACTCCGTCATGCGGAGTGGCCCGCAAGAATGCAGTACATTCCGGAGCGTCGGCTGATTATCGACGGAGCCCACAATCCGGAGGGAGCGGAAGCTCTGGCCACATCGCTGAAAGAATTCTATCCGGACCGGAAGTTTCATTTTCTCTGCGGCTGTTTCGCGGACAAGAATGCAAACGAGGTCCTCCGCTTCTTTGCGCCTCTGGCGCTGGACTTCCAGTTCATCGAATTCGATGGATCGGGCAGAAAAATCAGAACGGCGGAGGAACTGACGGAGCTCCTGCGCACTCTTGCGCCCGGCTGTGCCTCAGGACGGGCGGAACTGGAACCGTCGCTGGCCTCGCTCCCGGCAACGGACGGAGAACTCACAGTGCTTTCCGGCTCCCTTCACATGTGCGGCGAGGCTCTGCACTTTCTGAACCTTCTGTAACGACAGAGGATGCGGACATGGAGGGAAACGGTTCCCGGAAAACAACGATTTTCAAGTCGCCCGACAAACAGGAATCCCCTCCGTTGGAAATCCGCATTGCCGCCTTTGCAGTTGTGGAAGGCGGAAGCTATCACATCAGGCGCCACATCCATCCCGAATATGAAATCATGATCCCGCAGACCGGAAGCTATCGTTCGCGCCTGAACGGGAAAATGCTGGAGGTCCGCCCGGGTGAATTCCTTCTGATTCAGGCTGGAGACGATCACGAGGATCTTTGCGAAGGCGATTTCCGCTTTTCCGCGCTCCGCTTTCTGATTCTTGACGCAACAGGAACAGACCGGACCATGCCGATCCTGAAAAAAGAACTTTCCCCGGAAAACAGGATTTTTCCTCTTCGGGAAGAGAGTACGGCATCGGCATTGTTCCGTCAGGCGCAATCGGCATTCCGGGAAGGAAATCCGCTCCGGACGCAGGCCGTCGGCCCATTGACTCATGCGATGTTCTGGGAACTGCTTGCGCTCATTCCGCAGGAACTGTTCACGGAGGAATTCCGGGAGGCCTTTCACCGGAACCAGCTTCTCTCACGCCTGGAACATCTTTTTGCAGCCCGTCTGAACCAGCCGCTCACGGTGGACCGGATCGCCTCGCTGCTCGGAATGAGCCGACGTGTACTGGAATACAAATTGAAACGGCTGGGTGCGCCATCTCCTATGCGTCTTTTCACCCGGAGCCGCATTCAGGAGGCTGTCCAGCTGCTGAAATACGAGGGCTTGAATGTCAGCCAGACTGCGGAACGGCTCGGATTTGCCAATCCTTTTCACTTTTCCCGTGTTTTCAAATCCGTTACAGGCCGCGCTCCCGGCGATTTTCTGAACCATCACACCTCCCGGAACTGAAAAGCTGTTTTTTTCGCAAACAGATATCTTTTTTCGCAAACAGCCATTCCGGGAAATCGTTTTTTGTGATATAATATACAAACGCCGCAATCCGGAACGAATCAGGGGAAATCATATGAAATTTTATTATTTCGATTCAACGCATTGGGACAGGGAATGGTACAAGCCGTTCCAGTATTTTCGCGGGCTTCTGCTGGAAAACACGGAGCGGATTCTCGACACACTGGAACATCAGTCCGCATACCGCCGATTCTTTTTCGACGGTCAGACCATCGTGCTGGAGGACATTACCGAAATCCGTCCGGATCTGAAGGAGCGTCTGAGCGAACAGATCCGCAGGGGCAGACTCAATGTCGGGCCGTGGTACCTGATGCCCGATGAACTGCTTGTTTCCGGCGAATCCCTCATCCGGAATCTCCTTCGGGGCCGCCGCATCGCAAAGGAATACGGCGCCTCCCCCTGGCCGGTCGGCTACGTTCCTGACATTTTCGGTCATATTGCTCAGCTGCCCCAGATCATGCGCGGATTCGGCATCGGCACCATCGTCGCGTGGCGGGGATTCGAAGACGACCTTGCCCCCTACGTCCGCTGGGCTGCGCCGGATGGCTCCCTCTGTGATCTGATCCGCCATCCGCAAAACGGGTACGGAGAGTTCACCGCCTTTCCGAAAGAAGACAAACAACTCTTTCAGGAACATTTCCTCCGCTGGATGGAAAGCGCAAAGGAAATCTACGGAGAAGAAATCGTCCTCACAGATGCGTTCGACCACAGCGACATCGACTCCAAGGCTCCGGAACTCCTGGATGCCATCCGGGAAATCTATCCCGATGCGGAAATCCGCTGGACCGATTTCACGGATCTCGACGCCTTCTCCAATCCCGATCTGCCCGTCATCCGCGGAGAACAGATCCATACCTGCAAGGGGATCCGATGCAGAGGCATCCAGATTCCCTACACACTCTCCTCGCGCGTTGACTTGAAATCGGCAAACGATCAGCTCCAGAACCGTCTGGAACTGGAAATCGAACCGATGGCCGTTTTCATGGGAGACCGTTTCTCGCCCAACCTCCGGGGGATGCTGGATCTCGCCTGGAAAAAATGTCTTCAGAATCAGCCGCACGACTCCATCTGCGGCTGTTCCATTGATGCAGTCCACGAACTCATGCACTCCAGAAGCATGGAAGCAAACCAGATCTGTGATTTTCTGCGCGACGCATTGATCCGCCAGGACCGCACCGATCTCACCGGACAGGAACTCGGAGGCTGCTGCGAGGCCGGAGACGGGCGTTACACTCTGCGAGTCTTCAACTCCCTCCCCTGGCGGAGAAAAGAGATTCTCCCGCTGACCATTCATTTCATCGGGTCCTATCCGGAAACCTTTGCGGAATCCCGGAGCTCGGAAGCGCTCAATGCGTTCCGTCTTTCCGATGCGGCGGGCAGAGAGATTCCGTATATCATCACCGAGATCCGGCGCAATGTCCGCACCGCCCTCTGGAAGCAGGCCTACCGGATGTTCGATCTCTATACGATTACGGCGGAAGTGGAACTGGCGCCCTCCTCCTGGACCACATTCCATCTGACCCCCTCCGAAACGCCGGTCCGACGCTACGGAACCCTCCGGACCGCCAAACAGCAGGCGGAAAATGAGCTTCTCCGTCTCACGGTCCACTCCGACGGAACCTTCGATGTTCTCGACAAACGCTCCGGCAGAACCTTCGCAGGGCTCAACGATTTCGTCATCGACCGCGAAACCGGCGATGGCTGGGGACATGTCAAACCGCTCTGCAACGAGGAAATCATTCATTCCGTCTCGGCGCAGACCGCAGTCACGGAAGACAATCTCCTCCGTACAACGTTTGAAATCACACGCGAGTATGAAGTCCCGGAAGAAGTTCTGTTCTCCGGAACCGTCAACGCCTTTTACGGCTCCACCACCCTGTCGGAACACCGGAAGCGGCTCCGCATCGCCACATCGGTCACACTGGACCGGATCTCCAGCGATCTCAAGCTCCATACCCGGATTGAAAATACCATCAGGGACTGCCGTCTGCGTCTGCGCATCCCGACCGGAATCGAAGGCAGCTATTTCACCGGCCAGACCTTCACCATGATCGAACGGAGCCCGGGACGCGAAAAAGGCGAACTGACCCAGGACTACCGCGAAGCGGAAACCATCGAAAAGAACTTCAACGGAATCGCCGGGAAACGTGACGCCCTCGGCGGAATCGCCCTGCTCTCCAGCTATGGGCTCCACGAAATTTCCGGAAGTGAATCCGGAGAACTTTTCATCACGCTCTTCCGGGCATTCCGGCGGACCGTCATGAGCGAGGGCGAACCAGCGGGAGAACTGCAGAAAACGCTGAATTACGAGTATGCGTTCCGTTTCTTTCACGCAGAAAGCATTCCGGCTCTCTACCGGGAACTTCAAACCCGCAGAACCATCCCCGTTGTTTACACGCTGGCGTCAGAAACAATCCGTGAAATTCCGGAACAGCCGGGACTGGAACTTTCCGGCGGACTCACATTCTCCGCCCTGAAACCTGCGGAGAACATGGATAACACCGCCGTTCTGCGTCTGGTGAATCTGTCGGGGAAAACGGAACAGGCCTCCGTCAGACTCCCCCGCACAACCGGCATCCGCACCTGCAATCCTGCCGAGGAGCCCGGGACCGCGGCAGAACAGACTCAGGAGTTCAAAACGGAGCTTGCACCGGGAAAAATCGGAAGTTTTCTGCTGTCATCTCTCTGAACGGAAGGAATCAAATGCAAAAAAAGCGAAACGGCGTGAAACCGCTTCGCTTTTTCATTGTTTCAAAAAGGCAAGCGTTCAGAATTTCAGAATCATCAGTCCGGAAGCCGGGACCGGAAGCCGGGCAAAGCCGGTTTTGAGAACCGGAGCCTGAACAGCACGCCCCATGGTGTCGAGCAACTCGGCATAAACAGGCTCGGACTGCAACTCCACAATCAATTCGGAACGACCTGTCGCATTCACGACATAACAGGTTTTACCGGGTTCGCATGCCACCTTCACATACTGTCCGAAGTTATAAACGGCGATCACCTTCTCTTCCCCGTTTTCCGCGGAAACAATCGGATAATTCAATTCCGGATGGAACGGTTTCAGATACCCTTTCAGGAGGACATCGCGATGCCGTACGCAGAAGTCGAGCCAGAAATGGAGCATTCTGCGGTGCTCTTCCGGAATATCGTTCAAACGGACCGAAATCTGCGGCACGCTGAAGAGGACATGCAGGAGCTGGAGCGCCGCATGCTCCGGGGTATCTCCGGAATTCCATTCCAGCATATCGGAATGGACGGCGGTTTTGCCGGAGGTCAGGCGCAGATCAATCGTCCGGACCCGGTTTGCAAGCACATCGGCGGGACAGTCTCCTGCACGGAACATGTTGCCGTATTTGCGAACCGCGGGCCCGATATAACTCTGGCGGAACTCGATCAGGATATCCGGTTTCAGGGCTCTCAGGCGGCGCATGGTTTCCGAAAGCAGGATGTCGACCGCACGGGGAACGGATTTCACATCGCGTCCGGCATAGTTGTCTTTGAGAGCAGGATCTTCGCCGTCGATACGGAAAGAGTCGATAAAATCCAGTTTGAAACCGTCGATGTCCCACTCTTTCACGGCGGTCTCGTAAACATTGATCAGATACTCCCGCACCTCAGGGAAACGGGGATCGAAGACGGAGGTATTCAAGCGTTCGATACGGTAGAGGAACTTGCCGGCGAACTGTTCGCGCACCCGGCTTCTGTCGCCGACAAACGGAACGGAATACCAGACAATGTATTTCATTCCCATCGCATGGACTTTTGCCACATGAGAGCGCATATCCGGGAATCTGCGTTTGGAGATTTCCCAGTCGCCGCAGAAAGCATAGCCGCGCTGATTGTCGTCGGTCTGCCAGCCGTCATCGACGATGATCCCCTTCATTCCGTAGTTTCCGGCAAGCGCGCATTCCTGTTCCAGTTCATGGTCGAAGACATCCTGATGATAGCTGTACCAGGAGGAGTAAATCGGCTCGAACGCGGCCTCCGGAGCTGCGGAAGGCCTGTACTGATCCAGGGAAGCAAACCAGGCGGTCACGTCGCGGATTGCATCGGCATAGAAGATATTGCGGGTATCAATACGGAGCACAGCTTCGTAGGACGAAATCGGCGCCTCCGGCTCGGAAAAAAGCACGATTCGACAGGAGATTCTGTTTGATTCCTCGCAGACGCCGCCATAGATCTTCACGAACCGCATTGCCTCGGAAAAGGCGATCGTCATCCGGTTCTGTCCTTTCAAATTGAGAAAGGCCATCAGCGGCGCGGAGGACGCCAGATTGGAACACAGCGGTGCCCCCCAGTCCGGCGGAATGTTGCGGTTGAATCCGGCAGAGGGGGTCCAGCGGGTCTGCATATCGAGCTGCGGAACGCTCCACACTAGGCTCATTTCCGGAGGAACAAGCGGAGAATCCGCATTCAGCCGGATTTTGATCTGTTCCACGCCTGTTTCCGCGGCAATCCGTTCAAAAGAGCAGGTCCATCCGTTCCCGAAGCTGCCCTGTGCCTCAATCTCTCCGACAATTGTATTGATCTTCATCATCCGTTCCCTGGTTTGATTCATCCTTCGAATTCGCATTGAAGGGAAAAATACATTCAACCGGAATGAAATTCAACACAGGAAACAAACTTTTTTTTGCAAAACAGTTTTACGAAACGGAAAACGGGTGTATATTAACGAATGACACACAGAAAAAACGGAGGTTCCGTATCCAAAATGAAAGCAAACGAATTAAGATCCAAGTTTCTTGAATTTTTTCAGAGCAAGGGGCACGCCGTCATCAAGAGCGCGCCGCTGATTCCCGATAACGACCCCACGGTCCTGTTCACCACGGCCGGAATGCATCCGCTGGTCCCGTTCCTGCTCGGAGCGCCGCATCCGCTCGGAAAACGGCTCACGGACGTGCAGAAATGCATCCGGACCGGCGACATTGATGAGGTCGGCGATCCCGTACACCTCACCTTCTTCGAAATGCTCGGCAACTGGTCGCTCGGCGATTACTTCAAGGAAACAGCCATCAAAAACAGTTTCGAGTTCCTGACGGGCAAAGAATGGCTGAACATCCCCGTCGACCGCCTCGCCTTCACCGTTTTTGCCGGTGACGAGAACGCTCCCTTCGATGAAGAAGCGTACAATCTCTGGCGTTCTCTCGGCGTCAGCGAAAAACGCATCGCAAAGCTCCCGAAGGAGGACAACTGGTGGGGCCCCGCCGGACAAACCGGTCCCTGCGGTCCCGATACCGAAATGTTCTACTGGACCGGACCAATGCCGGTGCCCGAGGTCTTCGATCCCAAAGACAAACGCTGGGTCGAAATCTGGAACGACGTTTTCATGCAGTACAACAAAACCGCGGATGGGAAATTTCTCCCGATGGAAAAGAAAAACGTCGATACCGGAATGGGTGTCGAACGAGTTACCGCAATCCTTCAGGGCAAGGCAAGCTGTTACGATACGGAGATCTTCCGTCCGCTCTTTGACGAACTGGACAAAATCCGCGGAATCGAAACACCGGCGGAACGGACTCGTTCCGAGCGGATCGTCGTCGAACACATGCGCGCGGCGACCTTCATTCTCGCCGACGGCATCACCCCGGGAAAAGTCGATCAGGCCTATATTCTCCGCCGTCTGATCCGCCGTGCGATCCGTGAGGCGAAGCAGGCGGGAGTCACGGTTCCGTTCACGAAGCGTCTCGCAAAAGTCGTGATCGACAACTACTGCGAGGCCTATCCCGAACTCAAGGAAAATGAACCCATGATCCTGGAGGAATTCGAACGCGAAGAGACCATGTTCAAGCAGACACTGGAAAACGGAGAAAAGGAATTCGAAAAATTCATCTCCCGCGTTCCCGCTCACATTCAGAACAAAGTCATCAGCGGCAAGAATGCCTTCTACCTGTATGAAACGTTCGGCTTCCCGATCGAACTGACCGTGGAAATGGCAAAGGAAAAGGGCTTTACGGTCGATCTGAAGGGCTATGAGGAGGCATTCCACAAACATCAGGAGCTCTCCCGCAAAGGAGCGGAGCAGAAGTTCAAAGGGGGACTTGCTGACCATTCCGCGGAAACGGCCTGCCTGCATACCGCGACCCATCTTCTGCACAAGGCGCTGCGGATCGTCCTCGGCGATCATGTGGCACAGAAGGGCTCCAATATCAACGCGGAGCGTCTCCGCTTCGACTTCTCTCATCCAGATAAAATGACTCCGGAACAGATTGCGGAAGTGGAACGGCTGGTCAACGAAGTCATTCAGAAAAAATATCCGGTCGTCTGCGAGGAAATGAGTCTGGAAGACGCCCGCAAGAGCGGGGCGATCGGACTGTTCGGCAATAAATACGGCGAGCGGGTCACGGTCTACACAATGGGAGATTTCAGCAAGGAGATCTGCGGCGGACCGCACGCATCCAATACCGGAGACCTCGTCAGTTTCAAAATCCAGAAGGAAGAAAGTTCAAGCCGAGGCGTAAGACGCATCAAAGCGACAATCGGATTTACAGCAAAGGAGGCAAAATGAGCACGGAAATCATCATTTCAAACGATGGCGATGCCTATTTCATCACGGTCAACGGAAGAGCAACCTTCGAACACGCCTCCCAGCTGAGAAATCTTGCAAAAAGCCTTGAAACCACCGCCTTTTCCAAAATCTGCGTCGATCTGGAAAACTGCGGCGGCATGGACAGCACCTTCATGGGAATTCTTGCCATGCTGGGGCTGCGCGCCCGTGCCGTCGGCGCTCCGATGATCGTCTACAACGCAGGAGATTCCAATACGGCTCTCCTGCATGGACTTGGACTCAAGAAACTCTTCGAATTCAAGACTGGAGAAATGGCGGGGGCCGGCGGAAAAGACTGGAGCTCCACGGAAACCTCCGGACAGGCGGAAACCGTTCTGGAAGCCCATCAGACCCTGATGTCTGCCGATGAGCAGAACGTCAAGAAATTCGAGAAAGTCGTGGAACTCGTCCAGAAGGATCTGGACAAAATGAACGACAAGTAACAGCAGCCGCATTCACGAAAAAACGAAAAAACGGAGAAACGGAATCCATCCGCTTCTCCGTTTTTATTTGAATCATGTCCGCGGTTCCGGAAAGACGGAATCAGACGTTCCAGTCGTCCCCTTTGGATTCGAAGTATTTCGCAACGTTCGGAACAATCGGCTTGATGAGTTTTTTGATTGCACGCGCATACTCGCGAATTTCCCACTGAGCGTGTTCACTGTCGCGCAATTCCAGGAAGTGCAGCAGATTGGAGAGATCAACCGTTCCCCAGAAAGTGACCATCATGTTTTGCGGAAGCACGCCCCGCGCCTGCTCACGGCAGACACCCGAGGCAAGAAGATGCTCATAGAGCGCAAGAGATTTTCTGTTGTGTTCCGCAATCTCCTCACGAA
>CALXMJ010000342.1 GCA_944389445.1 uncultured Victivallales bacterium
GCATGACGCCCAGACGAACTGCGAGTTCCGCTGCCATGCGCATTCCGATCGCGACGGCTTCTCCATGAAGCATCGTAAATCCGCTGGCGCTTTCGATGGCATGTCCGTAAGTATGTCCGTAATTGAGAATGGCGCGGAGAGAGCCTTCGCGTTCGTCCTGCGCCACAACGGAGGCTTTCAGTTCACAGCATCGTTTCACCATTTCCGCTGTGAAGTCTGGATCCATACGCTTGATTCTTTCCGTGTTGCTTTCCAGGCGGGCGAAGAAATCCGCGTCGAGAATGGCGGCGGTCTTGAGGATTTCCGCAAGACCGCAGAGGTACTGGCGTGGCGGCAGCGTTTTCAGAAAACCGGTGTCGATGAGCACCGCTTTCGGCTGATGAAACGCACCCACCAGATTTTTCCCTTCCGGAAGATCAACCCCGGTTTTCCCGCCGACGGAGGAATCCACCATGGCAAGCAGAGTAGTCGGAAGCTGGATGAAATCAATTCCTCTCATATAAACTGCCGCGGAAAATCCCGCCATATCCCCGGTGACTCCGCCCCCGAGCGCCAGAATGACGGATTTCCGGTCGAGTCCCGCCCGTGCCGCTTCCCGGCAGATTTCAAGAATCGTGCCGAGATGCTTGGACTCTTCTCCGGCGGGAAAGGTGTACGAGGCAATTCCTGCCGCACCCGCATTCAAGACGGCTTCAACCGCTTTCTTCGCAAAGAGAGGAAAAACGTTGGAGTCCGTAACCAGGAAACAGCGCCTGTCCCGGACATGCGGTGCAAGATTTTCCGGATCATCCAGAATGCCGCTTCCAATCCGGATGGGATAGGAACGGTCGGAGAGTTCCACTGTTACGGTTTCCGTCTTCATTCTATTTCCCTTCCGTTTCCTTTTCCTTGATTTCTCCGCCCCAGGCTCTCAGACGGCTGATGATGAAGTCGATGACCTGCTGCTGCTCCTTTTTTCCGGAACCTTCCACGGACATGATCGGTTCTCCGAATTCGAAATAAATCTCTTTGTCCCGGTGAATCGGCCCGAGATCCTTGCAGAGTTTCCCGTTGCCGAGAAAATCGGTTTTCAGGGCGGTGGGAATGATCGGTACATTGGCAGCTTTCGCGAGCTTTACGCCGATGGTGTTGAAATGATCCGGATCGAAAACGGCGGAACGTGAGGCCTGTGGAAAAAGAACGATTGATTTCCCGCTTTCCAGCGTCTTTCTGCCCTCTTCGATGACGGCGCGGAAATCATCCCGGGGATTCTTCCTTCCGACTCCGATGCATCCCAGCGTGCGCATGATGTCGCCGAAATAGGGCACCTTGAAGAGCTGTTCCTTGATGACAAAACAGAAGTTGCGGCGCGGACGGACAAACGCATGCATGACCGCCGTTTCCAGCAGGCTCATGTGATTGCCGATCAGCACTGCCGGCCCCTCGAATCTGGAAAGATTGTTCAGTCCGCGCAGATGGAATTTGCCGCCGCAGCTTTCCGTGATGAGTATGTTCTGATAGGAATTCCTGGTTTGCTGATCCTGGGGAAAATATCCTTTCCGGCAGGCACTGCCGGAACGGTAGAATACATAGAAGTTGCGGAGATAGAAGGACGCTCGCGTATGCAGAAGAAGGGTGTCGACAATACTGCCCGGAACATGTTCGGGAGTGTCGTAGCTGTCGCCGGGAAAAGGATTGTATGCGGAGGAATCAGTCATTTGCGGCTCCTTCCAGTTCCGCGTAGGTGGTTTTGCCGTCGTAGAGCGCTTTTCCCACGATGGCGCCTTCGAGATTCTTTTTGCGGAGCTCCTTCAGTGCCGTGATGTCGCGAGGAGAGGAGACTCCGCCCGAGGCGATGACACTGCTGTGCGGAATTCGGGAACAGACCGCGGCTATCGCATCCAGATTCGGACCGGAAAGTGCGCCGTCGGTTGCGATATCGGTATAAATGAAACGGGAAACTCCCATGTCCTGAAGAGTCATGATGAGTTCGTAGGCATCGACACCGCTGTTTTCAAGCCAGCCTTTGACCGCCACGTTTCCGGCTCTCGCATCGACTCCGACTACAACGCGTTCCGCTGTGAACGCCGAGACGAAATCCTTTGCAAGACGCGGATTTTCACAGGCGACGGTCCCGAGAATGATCCGGTAGATTCCGGCATCGAACAATGTTTTCGCATCTTCGATGGTCCGGACCCCTCCACCGAGTTCGCAGGGAATCTTGACGCCGGAGCAGATTTTCCGGATCACATCCACGTTGACGGGATGCCCGGCCTTAGCTCCGTCAAGATCGACAAGATGGATGATGTGCGCTCCCTCGTTTTCCCAGCGGACCGCCTGTGCCGCGGGATCTTCCCCGTAGACGGTCTCCTGAGCGTAGTCGCCCTGGAACAGACGGACACATTTTCCGCCGCGGATATCGATTGCAGGAATAATAAGCATTATTTCATCTCTCCATTCTTGTTGCATGCGTTGACAAAATTTTCCAGAATCGCCATTCCCCGTTTCTGGCTCTTTTCCGGATGGAACTGCGAGGCAAAGACGTTATCCCGGCCGAGCGCCGCGGCAAAGCGGAACATGTAATCACAGGTCGCCGCCACTACGGACGCATCCTCCGGATCGGCATAGTAGGAATGGACAAAATAAACATGGGAACCAGCGGGGACTCCCCGCAGGAACGGATTGGTTCCGTCGTGTTCAATCTGGTTCCAGCCCATGTGCGGAACCTTTTCGCCCCGGTCGAGGGGAAACTGTCTGACGGAGCCGCGGAAAATGCCGAGTCCCTCCACTCCGGGGGCTTCCTCGCTGCGTTCCAGAAGCATCTGCATGCCGAGGCAGATGCCGAGAAATGGACGCCCGGATTCCACAGACTTGCGTACAAAATCAACAAATCCGTGTTTCCGGAGATTCCTCATTCCGTCTCCGAAATTTCCCACTCCGGGAAGGACAACGCCGCAACACCCCTCCGCTTCCGCCGGCGATGCGGCGATGCGGAGGGAAGCTCCTGCTTTCTCCAGCGCTTTGGAGACGCTCCGCAGGTTGCCCATCCCGTAGTCGATCAGCGCGATGAACGGCATCATACCCCCGAGAATGCGGAGAAGCCGCCGTCCACCGGGATGACTGTGCCGTTGACAAAGCCGGAGGCATCGTTATCGACCAGCCAGAGCAGCGTGCCGATCAGGTCTTCCGGCGTGCCGAAGCGTCCCATCGGTGTATGGGAGAGAATCGTGTTGCCGCGAGCCGTCAGGGAGCCGTCCGGATTCGTGAGCAGGGTCCGGTTCTGATTGGTCAGGAAGAAGCCCGGAGCAATCGCATTGACCCGGATGTTGACTCCGGACATGTGCATCGCAAGCCACTGTGTGAAGTTGCTGATCGCCGCTTTCGCCGCACTGTATGCGGGAATCTTGGTCAGCGGCTTGAATGCGTTCATGGAGGATATATTGATGACGATTCCGCCGCCCTTGAGCGCCATTTCGCGGCAGAACACCTGCGAGGGCAGGAGCGTCCCGAGAAAGTTCAGATTGAAGACAAATCCGATTCCCGCCGGATCCAGATCGAAGAAAGTGACCTTCCCTTCCACCGGGTTGGTGATGTCGGAAAGAGTCAGTTTTTCCGCAGAGGTGGTTCCTTTCGGATGGTTTCCGCCAGCGCCGTTGATGAGAATATCGCAGGTGCCGAAGGTCTCGCGAATCTGCTTTTCCGCGTTTCTGAGGCTTTCGATTTCAAGCACATTGGCGGAAAGTCCGATGGCGGTACCGCCTTTTGCCTTGATCTCGTTCGCAATTTTTTCCGCGCTTTCAAGTTTCAGGTCGAGGACGGCGACCTTGGCGCCGCATTCCGCCAGAGCCTTTGCCATGCAGCCGCAAAGAATTCCGCCTCCGCCGGTTACCACGGCAACTTTTCCGTTCAGATCCAGTTTTGCCGACATTTCTGCCTCCTGAAGTTACTGTTTTCTTTAGAAAATTCGAATGATCCGGTAATATACTCTTTCTCCCGTCATTTGGCAATTCGAAAATGCGGAAAAAAACAGAGGTATTTTTCTCAGGCGGACCAGCGGAAGGGAGGAATGTTATTTCCCGCGGAGCGCTTTGCCGCCTTCGCAGAGGTCGTCCCAGCCGGGAAAGTTCCACTCGAAGGGAAACGAGACGCATTGATGCGGTTTGACGGGATGAATGATGCAGGCTTTCCGTTCCCCGTCGTAATAGACGCAGCTGCCGTCTTTTTTTTCCATGAGGGAGAGCGAACGGCGGTCGGGAGTCAGAACGGTGTGCCGGTTGATGAATTCCTGAATGTCGATATGAAGGAACTCCGCGATCTTCACGATTTCCTCATAGGAGACCCGGACCGCCCCCTCCCATTTGCAGCAGGTTCCGCAGCGGCGGCATTGAAACTTGGAAAGGTCCATGATATTTGTCTGAGTCTGCCGGGGAATGCACCGCATTCCCCGGTCTGCCGGAATCCGGATTATTCCTGTTTGAGCTTGGCAAGTTCCTCTTCGAGCTTGGCGATTCTGTCGACGAGGCGTCTGACCTTGCGGGGAAGGGTGTGGCGTTCGAAGAACTCCGTATCCGTTTCCGCCGGAGTGCCGAAGACGGAGACTCCCGGAGGAAGACTTTTCTGAACCGCGGAAGCCCCCGCGACCCGGGAGCCGTCGCCGAGGGTGATATGCCCGTTGACGCCAGCCTGCGCCGCGATGATGACGCCGCGTCCGAGTTCGGCGCTTCCCGCGATTCCGCACTGGCCGATCAGCACCGAGGATTCCCCGACAATCACATTGTGCGCAACATGGACCAGATTGTCGATTTTGACTCCTTTCTTGATCCAGGTTTTTCCGAATCTGGCGCGGTCGATGGTGCTGTTGGCTCCGATTTCGACATCGTTGTCGATCTGCACGATTCCGTTCTGGGGCACCTTGACCAGTCCGCGGAAGGTCGGCGTGTATCCGAAGCCGTCCGCGCCGATGACCGTACCGGAATGGATGATGACCTTGTTGCCGATGATGCAGCGGTGCATGATGGATACATTGGCATTAATCATGCAGTTTTCCCCGATTTTAGCGTAATGCCCGACATACGCGCCGCCGCCGATGACTGTTCTTTTTCCGATTTCCGCATACGGCATGACAACCGCGTTCGGGCCGATGAACACGCCTTCCGCGACTTTCGCGGTGGGATCAATATAGGCGCCGGGGCAGATGCGCGGCTCGTAGACAATCGGTTCCGGAGCGAACAGATTGCAGATCTTTGTGAATGCCTTGTCGGGATTTTCGCAGAAGATCAGGGTCCGGGTGTCCGTCGGCTCGACCTTCATGCCCTCTTCCACGAGGACGATCGCCGCTTTGCTTTCATCCATCTGTTTTTTGTATTTGATTGTGCTGAGAAAAGAGATGTCGGTTTCCGACGCCATCTTCAGGGAGTTCACTCCGGTGATGGTTCTTTCGCCTTCCCCGCTGACGACTCCGTTGACAAGTTCGGCGAGTTCTTTTGCCGTGTATGTTTTCATTTTGACTCCTTCCTGTAGATATGGTTATTTTTTTGTGTTTTTTCTTCCGGTGTTCAGCTCTTTAATGACGTTGTCCGTGATGTCGATGGATTTGGAACTGTAAGGGATGATCGGCATGGCGGACGCGGAGAGCGCCGATTTGTCGAGGACGATGGAGAACCCGGCGAGAGCGGCGTGTGCCTCAACTGTTTTTCGGATGTCTGTGAGAATGGCGGCGCGTTCCCGGTCCCGTTCGTCGCGGAGCTGCGCCTGCTTTTCCCGGTTGTAGGTTCTCAGTTCCAGTTCTTTCGCGGCGAGTTCCTTGTACTTGTCCTGGGCGGCGAGACGTTTGCTTTCGCGCGCGGCATCGCTGAGGGCAATGTTTTGCGAGGAGTCGCGCAGAGCGACAAATTCACTCTGAAGTTTTGTAAGGGATTCACTGAGTTTTTTTGCGTAGTCCTTGTAGATGTCCGCCTGCCGTTTCAGGTTCCCCTCGACGATTTTTGTTTTATAGTATTCCTGCAGGACCCTGTCCAGATCAATGACCGCCGC
Organism: uncultured Victivallales bacterium; assembly: GCA_944389445.1. Taxonomy (GTDB): domain Bacteria; phylum Verrucomicrobiota; class Lentisphaeria; order Victivallales; family UBA1829; genus UBA1829. The sequence continues at coordinate 6,013 of CALXMJ010000342.1, forward strand.
CTTGAATTCCGCCGCCTGAGCCGCCGAGATCATGGTCAGAAGCGCCAGAATCACTGTTTTGCATGAGTTCGTCATCGTTTTGATTTCCTTTCCTGATTGTTACAGATATCCCTTGGTGCCCTTCCAGCACCGTTTGAATTCCTTGAGATAGTGCGCTGCAATTTCCCTGTTTTTCAGAATGAGAATGTTTTCATCATTGCTGCGCTCCGCGTTTTTTGAGTAGTTGTAGCTGCCGGTGATGACCGTTTCCTCGTCGATGACGATGACCTTGTGATGCATTTTCCCGGAACGGTTCGGGGAAAGCTTGATTTTGACACCGCATCCGCGCAGATAGGAATCCTGGCTGTATTTGCTGTTTGCCTGTCCGTAGTCGAAGAGACATTTTACGGAGACTCCTTTTTTGGCGAGATCTCCCAGACGGTTGGCGATTTCCTGATCCGTGAAGGAGAATGCCATCAGCTTGACGCTGTTTTTCGCGCTGGAAAGCTCGTCGAGAATGATGTTCCGCACTCCGTCGGAGGGCGAGAAGGCGACGATGACCGGCATCCTGCCGAGAACGACGCGTCCGCGAAAGGTCTTCTGTCTGGCTTTCGGTCCGAACTTGCCGTCAATGTATTCGTTGAATTTGGAGAGATAGCAGGCTGCGATTTCCGGGGATTCCAGAATCAGGGCGTTGTTGTCGTTTTTCCGGGTCCCGTTGACCGTGAAATTGTAGGAGCCCGTCCAGATGTACCTCGCATCCACGATGACGAATTTGTTGTGCATGATCGCGGGACGGTTGTCCGGAACGACGGGGATTCCCGCGCGTTTCAGTTTTTCCACGGCAGCCATCATGACATTGTCTTCATCGGTGACCAGCCGGACATCGACTTTCCGTGCCTTGGCATCGAGCAGGGCATCCGCAACTTCATTCAGATCCAGATCGTAAATGCAGATATCGACGGTGCTTTTCGCCGAACGGATGAAATCGCAGAGTCCCCGTCTGATGTTCGGGGAGGGTGCGAAATAAAGTTTGACAGGCGAGGTCCCCGGCACATCAACAACCGCGGTGTCGTCGAATCGGGAGATATCGAGTCCGGTTTTCGCGATGAGCGTGTTTCTTGCCGCGAGCAGTTCCGTGTGGAGCGGTTCGATTGCCGCCGGAACCTTTTCCTCCGGTACGAATGTGAATGCGACTCCGCCGGCAATCACCAGTGCGGCGATGCCGGCCAGCCATCCCTTGAAACTCCTGCGGACGGTTTCCTCCGCGTTTTTCTCCACAATATTTTTGACCGTCTTTTCCGGTTTCTTTGTCTTTTTTCTGCTGTTTGCCATAAACGGATTTGTCCTGTAAAAAATTTCTTTGAATACAAGGAAGGAATATAACCTCAAAACCGGAAAATACCAAAAGCGGAAGAAAAAAAGTTTTTTGAAAATGGAGAAAAAATAAATTGCCGCTGGATTTTCGGCGTCCGCATGCTATATTTAGAGACTTTCCATAGGTTTACCCCGTGGTGTAACGGTAGCACAAATGGTTTTGATCCATTTAGTTCAGGTTCGAATCCTGGCGGGGTAACCATTTTCCCGACACAGATTCATCTGCCGCTCAAATCAAACTCCACAAGGAGCGGATGGTGATCGCTCAGAGGGCCCTTTTCCCGATCCGTAAATTCCTGCTTGAGGATTTTCCATGTGCGCGGCTTCAGTTTGAGACCCGTGCCGGAACGATAGAAAATATGGTCAATGAAACTTTGCTTTTCGCAGTTCAGTTCCGTTGAGGGATTGGAAAGACCCGTTTGTGTCAGAAAATTCCGGAGTTCCTTGTCTTTGGAACGGAGGGTCAGATTGAAATCCCCGTTGATGATGACCGCGTTCTCCTGCGGAGAATTCCGGCGGATGAAACCGGCAATCTGCTGGAGTTCATGTACCCGCGCCTCGCCGGAAACCCCCGGGGAACCCGCCGCAAGATGGGTCGTGTAAAAATCCAGAACGGAACCGTTGATCCGGATCCTTGCCAGCAGGACCCCTTTGGATCCGAGACGGTTTTCCAGCGACCCCTCATCCTCGAAATATTCGGCTTTTACTTCCTCAATCGGAAAACGGGAGAGGATCGCCAGACCGGAATTGACCAGCTTCAGACAATGCCGCCGCTTCCCGAAGTAGACTTTGCCGTGAACATTATTTTTTTCAAACAGCGAATCATGCGCATGAAATGTTTCCTGAATGCCGATCAGGTCGTACTCCTTCAGGCGTTCCCCGATCCGGACGCTTTTCCATGCGCAGGAGTCAAGGACCGGACGCGCCTGAATGTTGTAACTGATGACGGAAACCGTTTCCCGCTGATCGGAAAACGGAATCCGCGGCTGATTCAGGACCAGATATCTGTTCGGATCCGCGGAGCAGGCGGTCAAACCGAAAAAAAGCATCACTGCCGCAATCATAACACACGCAGCACAGAAAAGGGATTTGCCGAGTCGCTTCATCTTGCGGCCTTTCTTTTTCTACAGCTTCAAACGCCGAAGGAATGGTTCCATGAAATCGTTGTCGACCAGAATATGGCGTTCCGATTCTTTCGGCAGAAGCGGTTTCAGCTTTTCCGAGACACTGTCGTAAAAATCCATCGGGAGATTGTAGAAACTTTCTTCCATTTTCTGGTTCAGAACGGAAAAGACGGGAGAACTGTGTTCGTCTCGCCCGCAGAAGAGAATTCCGCTGCAGGGAACCCCGTCGCGGTGAAGAAGTCCCGCAAAGAGGAGTTTGACGGCAAACATGATTCTGTCATCATATCCGGCATCGAAGATCCGGATGGTTTCCCGGAGGGCATTGTAGCCGATGACCACTCGATGGGGAAATTCCATGGAAAGTTTCATTTCGCGCATCATTTTCCGGATGTCGGCATTCAGGGCATTGACCCGTTCCCAGCCTTTTTTTTCATGATAGCACTGGACCATCAGCGGACGATAGTCCGACATGTCATGATAAAGAATGTCGTAGTTGACGATGATCTGCGTTCCGCACGAAGCGCAGGTCATTTTGAACAGGGACCCGTTCAGAACCTGCGGTTTGAGTTCCGGATTCAGTGTGACATTGACGGATTCGTGGATGGTGAACCGGTTTTCCGCGCCGCATTTGGTGCATTTCAGGGTTTCTTCATGTTGCAGGGACATGTTTTTTCTCCCGGTAGGAATGGATAGTGAACCTCTTTGATTTCTTCCGTGACGGATTCCGTTGTCGGAATTCGAGTTTCCTCCTCCCGGATCTCACGCGTCAGCCAGCCTGATTTGTGAACCGTCAGCAGGGAGTAGGGGCCGATCCAGGAAAGCGCGATGAAATTGAAAAAGCCGAATACATACGCCCAGATCGATTCCTTTTTATTATATTTGCAGGCGTAGATGAAAGAGGGGAAAGTCGACCAGATTGCAATTACGAGGAACACGGTGTAAAGAAAAGTCGGCGTGTCGAGTGAAAGACAGTAAAGCGTGCTGGAGAGGAAGAACAGCGGTGTAAACATCCAGATGCTCTGCATAATCAGATTCAGCTGCATGCCGAGGAGATTTTCATTCCGCAGATCAATTTTCCGGAAGGCGAATTCGAGCATGGCGAGGTTCTCCCGGATATTGCTCCGGGCCCAGCGGATGAACATTTTGCAGAGGGGAATATAGGTTGTCGGCATTTCCGTGAATGCCACAGCCGTGCTCTGGAAGACCACCTCGTGTCCTTCCCGCAGAAGAATGTTCGTGATGGCACGGTCTTCTCCGATGTTTGCCGGCTGTCCCAGAAAGGTTTGTTCCGCCCATTCCTGAAGGAATGGATCGAGGGCCGAACGGCGGTAGGCGCTCAGGGCGCCTGGCGTGCACATGACGGAGCGCACGACACTCTGGGCGGAACGGATGAAATCAAAACTGAAGACAAAATTGACATCCAGCATCCGGGGCAGTGCGCCGTCGTCGAGATTCAGGACGCGGATGCTGCCGGCGACGCCCCCGATTTTCGGGTCCGCGACAAACGGCGACACCAGATTGCGCAGAGTGGAGGCTAATACTTCCGAATCGCTGTCGATCGTGACAAAGATTTCGCTTCTGGAATGGAGCAGCGCCTGATCGATCGCTTTGCGTTTGCCCATGTTTGTTTTGAGGTTCAGCGCAAGAATGCGGCCGGCGGATTCCTCGGCGCTTCTGCGGATCCACTCCCAGGTATCGTCGCGGCTGCCGTCGTTGACGGCGATTACGGAGAGTTTTTCTTTCGGGTAGTCGCTGTTGAGGATGCTTTCCAGAGCGAGGGCGATCTGGCGGCCTTCGTTGTAGGCAGGAACGATCACGGTGCATTCCGGCAGGGCTTCCTCCGCGACCGGAGGAATCGGTTTATAGCGGAAATAAAGAAGGGTCTGCCATGCAAAATAGAGAATGTTGGCCATCAGCACCAGAAAGCTGCCGAGAAGGCCCCACATGTCGACCTGATCGCCGAGAGAAATGACGTTGGCGGGATGGCGCGACGAGATAGAGATCAGGATGAATG
>CALXMJ010000343.1 GCA_944389445.1 uncultured Victivallales bacterium
CATCTGCCTGCTGCATGAGAAGCCGTTTGCGGGCATCAACGGGTCCGGCAAGCACAACAACTGGTCGGTCAGCTACGGCGACCGCAATCTGCTGAATCCCGGCAGCGATCCGCACCAGAACGCGATCTTCCTGACCACGCTCTGCGCCGTGATCCAGGCGGTGGACCGGCATGCTGATCTGCTTCGGGTGGCGACAGCCGGAGCGGGGAACGATCACCGTCTCGGTGCAAACGAGGCACCCCCGGCGATCATCTCGATCTTCCTCGGCGAACAGCTGACGGATGTGATTGAACAGATCGAAAAGGGCTGTCTGAAATCTTCCAAGCATGGAAGTCTCATGAAGATCGGGGTCGATACGCTTCCGCCTCTGCCGCGCGATGCGACCGACCGCAACAGAACCAGTCCGTTTGCATTCACGGGAAATAAATTTGAGTTCCGTGCTCCCGGTTCCAGCCAGTCCTGCGCCGGGGCGAACATCGTGATCAACACGATCGTTGCCGAGTCGCTGGACGAGATCGCCGCCGAACTCGAAAAGTTCCCGAAAAAGAGCTTCAATGAAAAACTTCAGCTTCTTCTTCAGAAGATCATCAAGGAGCACAAACGGGTCATCTTCAACGGCGACGGCTACACTGCCGCCTGGAAGAAGGAGGCCGCGAAGCGCGGTCTGCCGAACTTCCCCTCCACGCCGGAAGCGCTCGGCGCGTTTGTCTCCGAGAAGAGCAAGGAGCTGTTCGGCAAATTCAACGTCTTCACCGAAGCCGAACTGGAATCCCGGTATGAAATCTTCATGGAAGAGTATGCCAAGAAGATCAAGATTGAAGGGGAACTTTCTCTCAGTCTTGCCCGAACCGTAATCATGCCTGCCGCTTCCAAGCAGCTTGCGGAACTGGCAAAGTCCATTGTGGATTTGAAAAACGCCGGAATCTCCGCCGGAATCTCCGCTAAGAAGGCGATGGCGGAAATGATCGGTGAACTTCTGGACAAGGTGGATTCCTGCTGCACGGATCTGGAGGATGCGCTCAAAACCGGAAATCAGGCACCGGTGGTCAAGGCGATGGCGGCGCTTCGCCACAACGTCGATGCACTGGAACTCAATGTCGATGATGAGCTCTGGCCTCTGCCGAAATATCGCGAGATGCTCTTCATCTCCTGACGGAAGAGTTTTCGGAAGCATAAGAAGCTGCCCCCCTGAAACGGAAGTTCTGTTTCAGGGGCGTTTTGTATCTTGGTTCTGACGTTTTGAGTCCTCATGAAAACAGAAATTTCGAGGGGTTTTTCCTTCGAATTCTGGAAAAAAGCGCGTTGGAATGGTATAATACCGGAATTGACACAGGAGGAAAAATCGTGATAAAAGAGTTTGCTGTCGGAGGGGAATCCTATCTTGGAATCGAAACGCCCGATTGGAAGGGGCGGATGATTCTTTCCGTCGGCTCCATTCTGCTGGAACTGACAGAGAAAAAGACCGGATGGAATCTTCTGCGTTCGCCGGAGACGATTGAGGATCTGAAATTTCAGCCGGAGGTCTATGGCTTTCCCGTTCTGATTCCTCCGAACTGCATTTACAAGGGGCTCTTTTCCTGGCGGGGGCGCAACTATCATCTGCCGGTGAACAACCGGTTCGGCAATCATATTCACGGTGTTGTACTGAACCGGAAATGGCATCTTGCCGATTCCGGAGAGGAGAACGGAGCGGTCTGGGTGGAGACCTCCTACACCTACAATGCGGAGAACGAAATGTTCGAAGGTTTCCCGCACGAATTCCGCGCGGATCTCCGTTACACCTTTCTGCCGGACAGAGTGCTTCAGCGCCTGACGGTCACGAACATCGGTCCGGAGACCATGCCGCTGGGAACGGGATTTCATTCCACGTTCCGTTTCCCTCTCGGCGATCAGTCGCCCGAGGCGTACCGCACCAGTTCGGTCCGCGTGACCACGGCCGATTTCTACTGGAAATTCGATATGAAAGAACGTTTTGCAATCACCGGCGAAAAGGCCGCCTGGAACGGATATGACGATTTCCGTCACGGAAAGATCATCAACCGACAGCCGATTTCCAGACAGTGTCCTGTAGTCGAGGCGAGAATCGGCGGCAAGCCCTTCCGGGGAGCAATTCTGGATTTTCCCGTTCCCCGCATAAAGGTCGTCTACCGCTGGGATGAGAAGTTCGGACAGACCGCTCTCTGGAACCGGGAGGGCATGGAGGACTTCTTCTGCGCGGAACCCATGAGCTGGATGGCGGATTCCCCGAATCTGCCGCTGCCGGAATCGGTGACCGGACTCTATCCGCTGGAGCCGGGAGAAGTCTGGAGCGCGGAAAACACGATATCCGTGGAGAGATACTGAGAATGGAAAAAATGGAGAAGAAACCGACGGAAGAAAATCGCCTGTGGACGCTGTTCAAGGTCTTTTTCAAGATCTCGGCGGTGTCGGTCGGCGGAGGGCTGACGATGCTGCCGCTGATGGACAGGGAGTTTGTGGAGAAACGAAACTGGATGAGCGAATCCGATATGGTGGATGTCGTGGCGATTGTGCAGTCGGTTCCCGGGATCATTGCGGTGAATATGGCGATTCTGATCGGGCAGCGGACCGCGGGACTGGCGGGAGCGATTGTCGCATCGGTCGGAGTGGTGATTCCGCCGGTGGTGGTGATCGTGGTGATTGCCGCGCTTCTGTTCCAGCTTTCCGGAAATGCGACGGCCGATCATATTTTCACGGGAGTTCGTGCCGCGGTTTCGGCGCTGATTCTGCTTTCCGTGATCAAGATGTCGAAAAGCATTCTGAAAAGTCCGGTGCCGATTGTGATTGCGATTCTCGGATTCCTGCTGCTGGTGGTGTTTGATGTGGATGCCGTCGGACTGATTGTGGCTTCGGCGTTTGCGGGGCTGCTGATCGCGGGGATCAGCAGGCTTCGGAAAAAACAGCTTGAGTTGCGCGGAGGGGAGGGAGAGAAAAAATGACTTTGCTTCAGATGTATCTTCTGTTTGTCAAGATCGGTGCGTTCACGTTCGGCGGAGGGTATGCGATGATTCCGCTGTTTCAGACGGAGCTGGTGAACAACTATCATTTTATGACGAATGCGCAGTTTGCCAATTTCGTTGCGCTGGCGCAGGTGACTCCGGGACCGGTCGGGCTGAATGCCGCAACGTATGTCGGATATCAGTGCGGTGTGCAGAACATCGGGGGGATGTTGGGCGGAGCGATCGGAGGAGTGGTCGGGACGCTGGGGGTGATGACGCCGTCGCTGATTATCGTGACGCTGATCGCCTATTTTATTCAGGTGTTCAAGGACAATCCGATTGTGAAGGCGGTGCTTTCAGGAATCCGTCCCGCGACTCTCGGACTGATCGCCGCCGCCGTCATCTTCTTTGCCGAGACTTCGGTCTTTACGGCTCCGCTGCGGAATCTCTGGACGAAAGGAGCATCCTTCGGCATCTGCTGGCAGGGCGTGCTGATTTTCGCCCTGGTCCTTTTTGTCGAGCTGAAGTGGAAACTGAATCTGATTTACGTTTTGATCGCGTCCGCGATTCTGAGTTATTTTCTTTTCCTGATTTGACGTTTGCCCTTTGCTCTAAAAGAAAGCCCGGTGCGCGTGAGAAATGCGGACCGGGCTTCTTTTGTTTTGTGCGAAACAGGGATTACCAGTGATAATACCGGTAGGGATTGTCTTCGTCAACGGGTTCCTGAACGTAGAAGCTGTTGAGCCACGGCTTTGCTTTCGGCGATTCCGCAAAGCGTTTCAGGAGAACGCTTTCCGATGGGACTCCCGCATTGTTCAGCAGACGGGACATCAGGTTGCTTCTCCGCCGGAACGAGGTCCGCAGATGGAAGAGTCTGCGATAGTCCAGCCTGTCCGCCGTGACGGAGCAGATGACGACCGATCCTTTTCCGATCATGATGCGGTCCAGTTCCGCATTGTTTTTTGTGACGGCATAGTCGAGCCGAGTCTGGAAGTAGGTATCCATATTGGAGATTCCGGCGAATTCCGGATAATTCAGGTTCGCGAGGCGCGACGGCTGATTTTTCAGATCCTTTGCATTGATTTTTCCCGGGAAGAGTGCATTCAGTTCCTGCGCCTTGAGTCCGAAGCAGAGGACCCTTGTTCCGCCTTCGACCATCCGGGTGAGGTCCGGATACTTCTCCGCGCCGGGGCCGATCACGAGCACCTGCGTATCCAGGCTCGCTGCCGGATTGCGGAAGCCGAGTTTCGCAATTTCGTTCCGGAATGTTTCGCCGCCGAGAATGCTCCAGCTCCTTAGTTTATTCTCAGGCGGATTTTCCAGGGATTGCAGAAGATTGGCAACCATCCGCATTGAATTCTTTATCATCAAAACCATTTGGAGCTCCATTATATCCTATTGATAATATTCTATTGTTTTTATCTACAATACATGCTCCAACTTTTGTATTTGGGTCTTTGCTTCTTTTTGA
>CALXMJ010000344.1 GCA_944389445.1 uncultured Victivallales bacterium
ACACGAAAGGAACCAGTATGTACAAAATTGAGTTTTACACCCCGGAGTCACATCTCGAAACCGTGAAAAATGCCATGTTTGAAGCGGGAGCGGGCCATCTTGAAAATTACGATTGCTGCTGCTGGCAGACCAGGGGAATCGGACAGTTCCGTCCGCTGGAAGGCAGCAATCCCTATTCCGGTGAACTCGGAACCGCCGAAAAGGATACCGAGTGGAAAGTGGAAATGGTCTGTGCGGACGATTGTGTCGACGCGGTCATTGCGGCGCTCAAGGAGACACATCCCTATGAGACCCCGGCCTATCAGTACTGGGAAGTCAAAGCTTGAACATCTTTCTATCCACTCTGTACACCAACCCGACCTATTTTTTTCTGGTGGTGCTGAGCGTGATACCCTCCATCTGCCTGCATGAGTACTTTCATGCACAGACCGCATTGTGGATGGGCGATGACACTGCGGCTCAGGAAGGGCATCTCACGCTCAATCCTCTCCGCCAGATGGGTTGGATTTCCATTGTAACCTTCCTCATCATCGGCATTGCATGGGGAATGGTTCCGGTCAACCGCGGAAAGCTGACCAGAACGGGAGCGGCGCTGGTTTCCTTTTCCGGCCCGCTGGCAAATCTCGGACTGTTTCTTTTTTCCACAGCGGCTCTTCTGGTGATGATTCTGCTTCAGCGGAATGCCGGAATGAATTTCCCGGATTTGCTGTATGCATATTTCCAGGTTCTCGGAATCTACAACCTGGTACTCTTCTTCCTCAACATGCTGCCGATTCCAGGACTCGACGGATGGGGGATTCTTTCCGAAATCCTTCCGTTCAAAAACGTTGATTCCGAATTTGTGAAAGGCGCGATGCTTTTCTTCATGCTGGCGGTATTCGTCGGCATCGGCTACCTTTTCGACGCGTCGGAATGGGTGCTGTTCTGGATTCTTTCGCTGGTGGTCGGCTGAGCACGGAGGCTTTCCGAAAATGATAGAAGCAAAAATCCCGGTCTGGACCGTTACACAGCTCAACGATGCAATCAAGGATCTGCTGGAAAATACCTTTCTGCCGGTCTGCATTCTCGGAGAGATCAGCGGACTGACGATTCATCGTTCCGGCCATGTCTATCTCACGCTGAAGGATGAACATGCCCAGATCCGCGCGGTCTATTTCAACGGTGCGGCAAGATGCTCCGAACTGGATCTGCGCAACGGAACGCAGGTGGAAGCTTATGGGAGGATTGCATTTTATGCGCCGCGCGGCGAATGCCAGCTGACCTTGCGGGAGATCAAACTGCTCGGAACCGGATCGCTCCAGCAGAAATTCGAAGAGATGAAAAAACGTCTCGCGGCCGAAGGTCTGTTCGACGCCGACCGTAAAAAAGACCTTCCGTTCGTTCCCCGCTGTATCGGCATCATCACCTCGCCGGAAGGTGCGGCGATCAAGGATTTCATCAAAGTTGCGCTGAAACGCTTTCCACCGCTCCGCTTCCGTGTCTTTCCTGCGCCGGTGCAGGGAAAGGGAGCGGAACAGCTTCTGGCGCAGGGAGTCCGCTTTTTCAACCGCTATCACTGCGCCGATGTGATTCTGATCACCCGCGGTGGAGGAAGTCTGGAAGATCTCTGGCCGTTCAATGAGGAGGTTCTGGCGCGCGCCGTCGCGGAGAGCGATCTGCCTGTGGTCAGCGCGGTCGGGCATGAGATCGACACAACCATCTGCGATCTTGTCGCGGACCGCCGGGCGCCGACCCCCACTGCCGCAGCGGAAGTGCTCCTGCCCGATTTTCAGGAACTCAAAGAGGATGCCGAAACTCTTCTGCTCCGGCTGAAAAATGCAACGGAACTCACCTGGCAGCGCGCGCAGAGCCGTCTGGAGCGACTCTGCTCCGCCAAAGCCATGATGCGTCCCGTCCAGATGCTTCAGGAACGGATGCAGATGATTGATTACACCGTCAAAGACATGGAAAACGCTCTTTTCCGCGCCGCGCAGGAACAGGAAAACCGTCTGCTCCGTCTTCATGACAAGCTCTCCGCGCTGAACCCGACAAAAATTTTGAACCGCGGCTATGCGGTTCTGCTTGATAATCAGGGAAAAGCGGTTACATTACCCTTACAGGTCCCCGCCGGAAGCGAAGTGACCGCCATCCTCGCCGGCGGCAGGATCAAACTCGAGTCGAAAGGAGAACTGAAACCATGAAACATCCGTTCATCGCCGCCTTCGCCGTACTGCTTCTCGGCACGGGAATTCTTGCCGCCGCAGAACCCGCACAGAAAAAAGCGGAACCGAAAAAAACAGTTCAGAAATGCGCCTGTACCGGAGAAGCCGTCTGCAAATGCGACAAAACAAAAAAATGCAAGTGCAACGAACCGAAAAAAGCCGATGCAAAAAAGACAACGGAAAAGGCAAAACCTGCTCCGATCCAGAAACCGGTTTCACAGTCGATCATCAAACGCGTGACAAATCCGGTGCTCGAACAGCAGAAAAAACGCGATCAGCAGCTTATTGACCAGGGACTGCTCTGATCTCATTTTCCGCTGCTTCCCGCTTAATCTTCTCCGAACCGGAATTCAATACCGGGATCCCAGGCCGATCCCGGTATTTTTTTCACTTTCCCAAACCTTGATTCCCATGAGGAAGCATCTCCGTGCAGGAGACCGGGAAATGTGACTTTTTTCACATTTTCATGCTTGAAAATCCACCTGGAACCGATTGACAAATCTTCCGATCCGGCGTATCGTTACCTCAAACACCGGAGACGACTGTCATGGGAATGAAAAACGGAATCGGGAAAATCAACTTCAAGGAGATTGCGCGGGAACTGGGGATCAGCGTCATGACCCTCTACCGGGTGCTGAACAACGAATCCTCCGTCAGGCCGGAGACCAGAACACGCGTGACCGAAGCGCTGAACCGCTATGGATTCTACACCCACAAACCGGCAAGAGAGATCCGGATCATTTTCGATTTCTGCGAACATGTTTATCTGCATCATTACGGAACGGAGCTGATGCAGCGCCTCTCCCATCATGACTACTCCTGCATTGCGACCGACCACCGTAAAAATCCAAGGAAATTTCTGGATGCGGCGGCGGAAAGCGATATCATCGTCTACTGTTCCGTCCCGGAGAATGCAGTCATCGAAGAGGCACGGAAGAACAATCCGCACATCTATCAGATTTCCGTCTACACGGACTGCAATGCCGATATAGTTGTCTCCTCAGACAACCACCTCGGCGGCGAACTTGCGGCGGAGCATCTGCACTCCATGGGGCACCGCCATGTCGCGGTCTATCTCTCCGACTCCCATCCGACCCGCTTCGACCGCTACCACAGCTTCTTTGCCAAGCTGAAGTGGCTTGATCCCGACTGCCGGATCGACCGCATTCATGAACATTCAGGCGATTCTCTTCCCCGCGTCTGCGCACAGTACTTCGACTCCGTCCAACCGCTGCCGACCGCCATTTTCTTTCTCACCGGAGGAGCCGCACAGAAGTTTCATCTCGAATTCCTCCGGGACCGGCCGGATGCTCTCAGGGATTTGAGCATCATGAGCTACGATCATCCGGAAAACATTGAGCAGAATCCTGAAATTCTCGAACGCTTCGACCGGATCGAATTTCTTCCAGAGGAAATTCTCGACTGGACCGAGTTCTACATTGTCAACCGCCCCATGATGAAGTACCGGAGTCCTGTCCGCACCTATATCAAACCGGCCTTGCGCATCGCAGGATCGGTCAGACGGATGAAGAGCTGAACCATGGAAAACGCGATCCGGACAAAGGCGGTCCCGGCGGCGGAACGCTCTGCAATTCTTTCCTCCTGCTGCGGATTCCTCGGCGAAGTCACGCTGACGGACAGCGCCATCATTATTCTGTTTGCCGGAATGCTCGGCGCGGGCGATATGCTTTCCCTGCTGACGACCTCGGTTCTGCCGTTCTTCAACGGCCTCTGCGTGATCCCCATGGCGTATCTGGTCATGCATTTCGGACGGCGCAGACTGATTCTGAGTGCCTGCATTTCGGCATCCCTCGCCTATTTTGCGGCGGCATCGGCACCGTTCTTCGGGGAATGGAAAGTGACGGTGCTCATCGGATCAATCGCCTGGTTCGGATTCAGCCTGACCGGATTCATCGCAGGCTGGTTCCCGATGCTCGATACCTTCCTGACTCGTGAAAGACGCACCGGATTCTTCAGCCGCATGCGGTTCTGCCATCAGCTGACGGCAACGGTATTTCTGTTTCTCATCAGCCTTCTGATCGGCAGGAATCCTTCCATCGGCACGTTGCAGGGGATTCTTTTTATCGCTGCGGTCATCTTTTGCGGACGCGGATTTTTTATCGCCCGCATTCCGGAGTTTCCGGTTCAGCAGAAGGAATCGTTCGGCTTCCGCGACGGACTGCTCCAGGCGATCGGGAATAAATCTCTCGCCGGTTTTTCGCTCTATCTGTTCATGCTGAATCTGGCATCGTCCGGAACGGTTCCGCTGATGCTGCTTTCGCTCAAAAACGAGTTTCATGCGCCGGACAACGTCGTAGTGCTGATCTCGGCGCTCTCTCTGCTGGGAATGCTGCTCGGCTACACGGGAGTCGGAACGCTCCTGCGGAGACTCCGGCTGAAACGGACTTTCCTGCTGTTTCATGCGGTCCTGCTTCTCGGCAATCTGATTCTCTTTTTCCCGGGGAAAGGCGGGACGGGGGTCTATCTGCTGATCGCGATCCTGATCCCGGTTTACAGTTTCGCTCTTGCTGCCGGAACCATTCTCGCCTCCGCGGAAATGATGGAACTGGCAACGCCCGGAAACAAGGTCATGGCGATGGCGTTCAGCGGCACGTTTTCCTATGGAGCATCCGGACTGTCTCGTCTGCTCTCCTCGCTTCTGCTGGGCTCGGGAATGCTGGCAGCGGAGTGGCACATCGGCGCCATGCGGGTCTGCCGCTATCAGACCCTGCTGCTGATCTATACCGCGGCCATGCTGTTCGCGGGAATCTTTCTGATTCTTGTTCCGGCAGTCTTCCCTCGAGGGGAATACTGTTACCGGGAACACTGATTTTTTTGAAATGCAATGTGATGCGTGAGGGAAAAACCACTTCAAAAAGCGGTTGTCCGCACGGAGAAATGCGAATTCCTGCTCGTTGTTGCAGTCGATCAAGGCGATCTGCGGATCGCCGATCCAGCGGGGGCCTGGTATGAGGATTGACACGCAGAAGAACCATCTTCTTCTGGCATCGATTCCATTTTCACCGAATCAAAACACGGGATTACAAGGCGAGAGGAATTTCATAATTCAAATCCCGGAAGGCATTTGTTTTCCCCCATGTGAATTTCCCGTCGAAAAAACGCTGATTGAAAGCCGTCAAAGAATACGACTGAACACTCCCGCTCATATCCAGCGCATTGATTTTCCTGCCCGGATGCCGGAAATGATAGCAATAGCCGTTGTAAAAATTCAAATACGCATATTGTTCTCCTTTGTCGCCGCCCAGATAGCAGATGGAATCCGCCAGAAGCAGAAGAGTGGAGGCCTTCTGAACTTTTTTGCAATTCAGGTAATTGCTTGCGCCATGCATGAAATGAACAGAATTTTCCGGAGCATCGTTATAGGAGGCGAGATAATGAATTCCGTAAGTGTGCACGGGATTGGTGTCTCCGGGATGAAAACAGGGCAACGAGCCGTTTTTGGAATTTCGCCATGGACAACCTGAGCCCAGAACCGGGTATATCCTCCATCCGAACTGTCCAGACGGACCGGAATGATTTCATTGCTGCTGTCCGCATAGATCATAATGGCCGTTCCATTCTGTCTCAAATTGGATATACAAGCCACATTCCTTGCGGCATCTCTCGCCTTATTCAGCGAAGGAAGAAGAATGGATACAAGAATTGCAATAATTGCAATCACGACCAGGAGCTCTATCAATGTGAAAATTTTTCCTTTTCTCAGCATGGTGCACCCTCCTTGTAAAATGTAATGGAATATTGGATTTTTTCATGAACAACAGGAGCCTGTTTCTCCTCCAGCTGAAGGAGGAGATTGTCAATCATCCGTTTCGCGGCTTCTTTCAAATGATAGTGCACGACATAGCCGGTGTACTTCAAATCGTCGAAGACGGAGGATTCATCGCAGACGAAGCGGCACTCCTCATTCGTCTCCAGCGAATTCCGGATGAGATTGTAGACGGATCGGACACAATGATAAAAGACAACGGCTTCAAATTTCATTCCGAACCGCAGAAGTTCCTCCACCTTTTCGCGGCATTCCGATTCGTTCCGGTCAACGAGAATCACCTGTCCGACGGGAACGCCATGCTTTCCGCACGCCCGTTCGACCGCTTTCCGGATGGCAATGGAAACCGGATCATCCTTCCAGCTCACGATCAGAACATGAGTCCGTTTTTCGGAAAACAAGCGGTCGAGAATTTCAAAAAAACGGTCTTCCACCGGATCATAAAACGAACTGATCGTCTCGAACCGGTCCATCAGAGAAACGACAGGAAAACCCTTCGCTTTTGCTTTTGCCGCGAATTCCGAAAGCGGATCTCGGGCGTTGAGAAGAATCAGTCCGGCGATGCTTTTCTCCTGAACCGTCTTTTCCAGCAGCGAAGCGGATTCCAGATAGAGCTGGAGCGTACAGTAGGATTCGCTTCTCCGGGTCAGCTCCAGAGCCGCCGCTGAAGCCAGATTCAGATAATAATAGACATCAAACGCCTGCCTCCCTCTGTGTTCCAGCAGGCCGAAAATTTTCAGGGAAGTCCCGGGAGCCAGATTCCCCGGACAGGAAATCGTTCCGCCGCCTTTGCAGGGAATCAGAAATCCTTCGCTGATCAGATCCTTTACCGCCCGCAGGGCCGTCGGCTGCGAAACTCCGAACTGCCTGCCGAGTTCCCGCGTAGGGGGAAACCGCACCGGCTGGTCTCCGCTCACAGCAATGGTGTCAATCACATATTGACGAATCGTCATGAAATCCGCTTTGCCGTTCATGGTCTCTATCCCGCAAAATATCCGACATTATCGCGAACTTTATCTCTCAATCATATTATACTCCATTTCTGAAAAAAAGTCAATAGGGATTTGTCAAAATGCGGAAAAAAGGATCTCCTCTGCTTTCTGAACGAAAAAAAGACCATCGGGACCCCAAAAAGATCGGTTTCCGGATTTGCAATCCCGTTTTTCAGGTATAGATTTCTGTTTCATGGAGACGAGGCAATGAAACAGAATACGGCAGGAGAGAGTGCGGAAGAAACGTCCACAGGAGAAAAAACAATCTCCATCGAGCGGACGCTCAACCTCACGGACCAGCAGCTATCGAAAAAACGATCCGACAGGGAAAGCCGGAGTAAAAGCGCCGTGGAAAAAGTGCTCTCCGGAACAGCCTTTTTTTCTCTTCGGAAGCGGAAGGATGTCGATTCCAAAATCCAGGAACTGCGGGATAAACTCAGGCCCGGGGATGTTCTCTTTTCCGGAGAAGAAGAGCAGCTTGATCTGCTGGAAGATGGATACGAAATCAGGAAACAGTTTGCCGAAGGCGGACAGGGAGCCCTGTTCCGCGGATTCGACCGGAAACTGCACCGTCTGGTCGCGGTCAAGACCCTCCACGGGACTCTTTCCGGCAACGACCGCCAGCGCCGTCTCTTCCTGACGGAGGCACGGGTAACCGCCCAGCTCGACCACCCCTCCATCGTTCCGATCTACACGATGAACACAGACCGTCAGAACGGACTCCATCTGGCGATGAAACTGATCAACGGAGATACCTTCAAATCCTATCTGGAACAGGTCGCCACACATTACCGGCTGGACGGGGTCCACTCGTTTGACGAAACAAAATCCCTCCGCTACCGTCTGGAAATCTTTCTCAAGGTCTGCGATGCGCTGGAATACGCCCACAACCGGAATGTCATGCACGGCGATCTCAAGCCTGCCAACATCATGATCGGGGAGTACCACGAAACCTATATCATGGACTGGGGCATCGCCGGGCCCATCCGCGACAGGGACGGCAATCCGATGGAACACGAACTGGCCGGAACTCCCCGCTACCTCGCGCCGGAAGCCATTGCACGCAAACCATACGATCAGAGAGCGGATATCTTCGCCATGGGAGCGATCCTCTTCGAAGCCGTTCTGCTGAAACCGGCCTTCACCGGAGAGTCCGTCGAAGAGGTGACCTCCAGAATCGTCGCGGGGCAGACGGAATCCTTTGAACACCGTTTCGGCGCCCATGTGGACGGTGATCTGAAAGCGATCATCCGGAAAGCCCTGGCCGCCGATCCGGAACAGCGCTACCGGCAGATCCGGGAGCTTTCCACCGACCTGCGCCGCTATCTGATGGGTTTTGAAGTAAGCGCAAAACGCGACAATCCGCTGATGAAAGCAGTCCGCTGGTGCTATCTCCATCGGCAGATCACCGTTGTCCTGCTCCTGACCGCCCTTCTCCTCGGCATGGGCGCACTTTCGCATACGCTCTATCAGAACTACCGCTTCTCCGAACAGATGCGGGAACGGGAAAACGCCCTCAGTCTCGCCTATTCCGTCTGCTCTCTCGCCGGATACCGGCTCGACGAACAATTCCTGCGCCTCGACCAGATGACAAGTTTCCTCGCCGCCGACCTGCAGTTCCTTCTGGATTATGACCGTCATGAAACAACTTCCCGTTCTTCCGGTCCGCTCAACCCGTTTCACTCGGTCAACGAAATGAGAACGCAGCGCTTTCCAACGATGATCCATTCCGATTTTCACCGAGGAACAATTGATCCTTCCGCTCTGGTCTTCAATACCACGCCCGATACGAACCGCAAAAAAATGCGGGGACGGCTGGCAACCATCTCCCGCTTTATTCCGCGCCTGCTCCAGATCATTCTCGCAAGCCCCGCCGATGCAAAAAACGCTACCGGACCTCCGGAAGAACGGAAAGCCGCCGCTTTCCGGGACGGCACACCGATCATCCGGGTGCTGTTCGGGTTCTCCGACGGGCTCTATCTGGCGTATCCGGCAAGCGGCGCTTTTCCAGTAAAATACGATCCGCGGACACGTCCATGGTATCAGGTTGTTGAAAAGGAAAAAAACCGCGCCATCGTCTGGACCACACCTTATATCGACAGCATTCCGGAACTCGGGCTGGTCATCTCCTGCTCCACACGGCTTCCTGCCAGCAACAGCTCCGACGGGGGAGTCTGCTCCATCGACATCTCTCTCGCGGAACTGATCGAAGAACTCCGTTCCGCCGGAAACAGCGGCAATTATGTGGAGGAAAAGGCGATCGTCGACAATTCCGGACGGATCATCGTCTCCACCACAGCGGATTTCGCCGAAATGGAAATGCGCCGCTACCGTTCCGACAAGGAAACCGTCACGTTCGCAACCCTCGACAATCCTCACCTGCTTTCGGAAATGAACAAGCGGAAATTCGGCATTGCCGTTACCACGGACCAGCGCGGAACAGAGGTGGTTTACGCCTTCTGCCACATCCGCTCCGTCAACTGGTTCTATGTGGAAAAAATGAATGTCGCTCTGCTGCTGGAACACTGCCGCAAATGATGATTTCGCAGGTTCCGGAACCGGGACCTGTTCATCCGGATCTTCCGGCGAGGCGGGAACGGAACACTCAACCGGCTTTCCCGCCCGCAATTCTGACGGCAAGGTTCTCCAGACACAGCCGCGCATCCGCTCCTGTTACAATGGATCGGTTCGCTTCGAAAATCGCATCGAAGACATCCGCCATCTCCGCAGGACTGAACCGGCGCGCATTTCCCCACATTTTGAAGACCCGGTAAGGATGCAGCGAGACAAAACTGTTTTTGACGCCTTTCCCTTTCAGTTCCGCGATCAGACTTTCAAAATAGTTCGGCGACGCATTCGGTGGAATGGAATACCGCTCGCCCTCGCATTTGACCGTCAGAAGTTTTTTGAACTCCGACGCCACCGCGCCGACGATCGCCAGCTCCACCTTGCCGGAACTGTTCTGCTCCAGTGTGGAAACGATTCCGGGGATCAGCGCAATCGCCTTTGCCGCGTTGCGCTCCGCCAGAGCCCCGGAAAATTCCCACGAGAGAGCTTCCGGCGTAACGGAACAGACCGCATGGCAGTCTTCCAGAGAAATCACGGGCTTTTCACCCGCGTAGGCAACGAGTTTGACAATCTCATTTTTCAGTTTGAGCAGATCGCCGCCTGAGGTTTCCGCGAGAAATGCCGCGGCGTCGGCGGAGAGCTTTTTCTGTTCCTGAGCACAGAGTTCCTGCGCTTTCCGGGTCATGGAAACGCTGAAATCACGGGCTTTCGGATCGATTTTCTCATACCAGTTCATCGTTCCGCCGCCGGCTTCGCAGACGGAAGCGCAGGTTTTGTAAAAGGTGCGCTTCCGCTCAAGCCCGGGACCGTCGATGACAACCGTGATGCCGTCCATGAGGCCGTCTTTGAAAATCCCGGCGATGAAGTCCAGACGGCTCTTTCTCTTCTTGTCGGATTTCTCGCCGAAGGCATCCTCAAATTTATTGAAATGCTTCAGCCAGATGATCTTCTCCGGGGTCAGAAAAGGCGGAGTCGTCACGGAGTTGATGAGAGAATCCAGGATCTGATCGAACCGTTCCGTATCGGAATCTCCACGAATGATTTCAAGCGAGGGATCGTCCTCCGGCGACTCTCCGCACAGAGAGCGGATAAAGCGGTTCACGTTCTCCTTGATGGAGAAATCATCGTTTCCTGAAAAGATGTGGAGTTTTCCGCTCATGGTCAGTCGATTCCCGGAAGGAAGGAACTTTTCTCGTTCAGCGAAAGGATCGTATCCGCGATCAGCTTTGCCGCATTCTCGGCATCGCGCAGGTCGCACATTTCGACAGGAGTGTGCATGTAGCGGTTCGGAATGCTGATCAGAGCGGTGGCGACTCCGGCGCGGGAGAGCTGGATCTGCGCGGTGTCGGTTCCTCCGCTGGCGCGGTGACCGCATTCGATCTGAACCGGAATTTTACCTTTTTTCGCGGCATCCAGAATCTTTTTCAGGAGAACGGGATTGATGTCGGCGTTCTTGCAGACGATCGGTCCGCCGCCCAGCGTGACATCGCCCCACTGCTTCTTTTCCACGCCCGGAACATCGGTTGCGAATCCGACATCCACGGCAATCGCCGCCTGCGGATCGACGGAAAACGCGCTGGTTTTGGCTCCGCGCAGCCCGAGTTCCTCCTGAACCGTGCCGACGGCGTAAACTCCGATTTTGCATTTCCGCTCGGAAAGAATCCGGAAGGCTTCCGCGATGACGAACGCGCCGATTTTGTCGTCGAGCCCCTTGGACATGACCCTGTTTTTGCCGAACCGGGAGTAATTCACCCGGAACGCAATCGGATCGCCCACGGAAACCAGTTTTTCGGCATCCGCCTTGTTTTCCGCGCCGATGTCGATCCAGAGATCGCGGATCTCCATGACCGTTTCGCGCTCCTTCGGGGTCTGCAGATGAATCGGCTTGCGCCCGATGACTCCGGGAACTTTTCCGGATGCGGTCAGAATTTCGACTTCGAGTCCGGGCAGAGTCACTTTGTCGATTCCCCCGACCTCGCGGAAAGTAATCAGTCCCTCGTCTGTGATGTAGACGACCTGGAAACCGATCTCGTCGTAATGGCCGGCGAGCATCACGCGGAATTTGGATTTCGGATTCAGAACGGCAATGGAGTTGCCCGTGACATCCACGCGGACCTCGTCGGCAAACGGTTCCAGACGTTTCCGGAAGACCGCCGCGCACGGCATCTCGTATCCGGAGGGACCCGAACTTCTCATTAATTCATCAAAAAACTTTAAACTTGACGCATTCAGCATTATATTACCTCCTTGAGTGCTTGAATTTGTAAAACAACAATCTATGTTAAATTGTTCCGCGTCCGCGAAAAATTTAACGACTATGGAAATGTATCATGACTATTGAAGAATTAAAAGCGAAATCCGCAGAAACTTCGGAAAGAGTTGCATATCTTGCCAGATTTCTGAAGATTGCGGACCATGAGGACCAGATCAAAGCCCTCGAAGAGACCATGGCGAAACCTGATTTCTGGGACGACAAGGAAAAAGCCCAGGAAACCGTGCAGAAGCTCAGTTCCGAAAAGAACATTGTCGAACCGTTTCATCTGCTCCAGAAACACGCGGAGGACTTCGCCGCGCTCGAAGAGTTCGCCCAGGAAGACGAATCCTTTCTCGCAGAAGCCGATACCGCCATCGTTGAACTTGACAAGGAGATCGACAAAATGGAGCTTCTCAGTTTCCTCTCCGGCAAGTTCGACCGCATGAACTGCTTCTTTTTCATCCATGCGGGCGCAGGCGGAACCGAGTCCTGCGACTGGGCGTCCATCCTTCTGCGCATGTACCGCAGATGGTTCGAACGCAAAGGATTCAAGGATGAAATCATCGACATGCAGCCAGGCGACGAAGCGGGAATCAAAAGCGCAACTCTCCGCGTCGAAGGCGATTTCGCCTACGGGTACCTCAAATGCGAACGAGGCGTGCACCGTCTTGTGCGCATCTCGCCGTTCGACAGCAACGCGCGCCGCCATACCTCGTTCGCCTCGGCAGATGCCTTTCCCGAACTCAATGAGGATATTGATATCCAGATCGACGAGAAAGACCTGCGCATCGACACCTACCGCGCCAGCGGCGCCGGCGGTCAGTACGTCAACCGGACCGATTCCGCCGTACGCATCACCCACATTCCCACAGGAATCGTCGTCGCCTGCCAGATGGAACGCTCGCAGCACAAAAACCGCGCCATGGCGTACAAAATGCTGCAGGCAAGACTCTACGAGGCTGAAGAGGAAAAACGCAGACGCGAAGCCGCTCAGATCTCCGGCGAAAAATCCGAGATCGGATGGGGCAGCCAGATCCGCTCCTACGTGCTCCAGCCCTATCAGATGGTCAAGGACATGCGCACCGGCTGCGAAACCGGAAACACCGCGGCGGTTCTCGATGGAGACATCGACCAGTTCATTGAAGCCTATCTGCGCTTCATCAAATAAAACCGGAGATTCATCATGCCGCAAAAACAGATCACGGTCGCACTGGATATCGGCGGAGTCTGCGTCATTCTCCGTCACGACCTCTGTTACAAGGCGCTCGGAATCCCGCAGGAAACGGAAATTCCGCAGAAGGTCATGGATGCCTTCTGCGATCTTGAATGCGGCAGAATCTCCACGGAAGAGTGGCTCGCGATTTTCCGCGAAGCCCTCAAATTCAAATGGACGGAAGATGAAATCCTCGACGCGTGGAACCGGATCATCGGAGACACCATGCCGGGTATGAAGGAAAAAGTGGAAACATACGCGGCAAAGGGAGTCAAATTTGTGTTTCTTTCCGATGTCTCCGCACTTCATCTCGACGTATGCTACCGGAAATGCAGTTTCTGTCATGCAGTGACCGACGGTATTTTCAGTTACGAGGTCGGAGCCAGGAAACCGGATCCCGCCATGTACAAGGCATTCGAACAGCGGCACGGCATTCCGGATTTTTATTTCGATGACCGTCCCTGCAACATCGAAGCGGCCCGCAAACGAGGCTGGAACGCGATTCTTTTCTCCTCCGCGGAACAGCTTGACATCATCGGAGCGAAGATATGACTCTCCGCGAACTCGGCGAACACATCGAACAATACTTCATTGAGATCATCCGCGAACGCAGAAAAGCACCGCTGGATTCTTTTGTCAAGGGTCTTCTCTTCATTGCCTCGCGTTTCTATCTGCGCGCCATCAATATCCGGACATGGATGTATGACACGAGAATCATCCGCAACCGTGCAATCGGCTGTCTCGTGGTCAGCATCGGCAATCTCACATGCGGAGGAACCGGGAAAACCCCGATAGTCGAAATTTTCGCACGCACCCTCTCGCAGAAAGGACGAAAAGTCGCCGTTCTCAGCCGGGGCTATCGCAGCCGGGATAAACGCTCCCTCTTTGAAAAACTGAAAAAACGTCTCTTCTCTCAGAAAATGGAAGTGCCTCCCCGCGTTGTCTCCGACGGAAAAAACCTTCTGCACGACTCCATCACCGCGGGCGATGAAC